>CAKZGI010000288.1 GCA_936914905.1 uncultured Trichormus sp.
TCCCTTCGTTGTGCTTATCTCAATGGTTTGCTTGCTATTTGAGTCTTTCTGCCAACATCTCGATGCTCCCAAGTAAAATCCCCAGACGATTTCTCAATTGTTGACATTCCCTTCTCCCCAAAGAGAAAATCTCCTCAACCAGATTTATAACATCAAGCTGATTCCATTGTTGATGGAGTAACACATTAACCTATTGTTGAGTCCTAGCATAAAAATCCCTTTCATAAAGATTTTCACCTTCTTGTAACTGTGCTTCTTCAATTTGCGGTGTTTGCATAATCAAACCCTGTTCATGTGTATGATTTTATTATATCGTTCTTGCCTCTACGCTTTTGCTCCTCTGCGACTTTGCGCGAAACAATTATTTGTCCTGAATCTCAGCATAAGCCTGATAAACACCCTTCACATTATACCAATTCAAAAAGATCCGCGCAATTTCCAACGCCAACTGCGGCTTACCCAAATTAATCAACCACTGCAAAAATGGAGCCATAGTTTTTTCATTCAACAACCCATTTAAAGAAAGAACTCCCCACAATAAACGATGAAACCAAGTCATTTGAATCATCATTTTTACTTCCCAAATCGGATGTTTTTGATAAAACAAAACTCCCATCCTTCCCCGTTGAATTTCTTGATCAATTAATTGAGGTATTTTTTGTAAACTAAATGCTGGATGCCAATGATAGCCAACAGCATCAGGACATTTAATCAACTGCAAACCTAAATTCTTTAATCTCACACCTAACTCTAAATCTTCCCACCCATAAAGTTGAAACCCAGTATCAAATAAACCTGCTTTTTCTAACCAATGTTTGGGAATAGCCACATTACCCGTAGCAAAAAAAGCCGCAGAAAAATCTGTGATTTTATAAGGTTCTGAAGTAGAATTTTCAAAATTACAGGTATTAATTACAGCACCATAGGTAAAAAAGCTGTCGCTTCCTAATTTCTCTCTTCCTTGTATTAAAGCATCTGTATGAGCTTTTAAGAAATTAGACAAAACTACCAAATCACTATCAATAAAAATAATCATGTCTCCCAGTGCTTGTTCTACTCCCAAATTTCGCGCTGCAGCAGGTCCAGCATGATCTTGTTCAAAACAACGTACATGAGGAAACTCTTCTTTATGTTGTGCTAACCAGTTCAAAGTTTCATCAGTAGAACCATCATCGACTAAAACCACCTCATAACCTTGAATAACGTTATCATCTCTCAATTGCTGTGACTCCAAAGCACGCAGGCATTTTTGCAAAATCGGTAGGCGATTATAAGTTGGAATTACAATACTAAAAAACACAGTTTCACCCAAAATGCAATTATTTATATTCTTAGAATAAGACAAATATCACCAGGTCATGGTTTCTTTATTTGGAATTGAGAATTTTTAATTAGATGCCTGTTGCATCATTATTAAAATATATACTGTGTAGTCAGATATAATTGTGTAGTCAGATATAATAATGACTCATTGTTTGTTTTCCCAACTGGAGAAACTGATGGGTCGCGCCAAAAAGGTTGTCTTAGCATATTCTGGTGGAGTTGATACTTCTATTTGTATACCCTACTTGAAAAAAGAGTGGGGAGTTGAAGAGGTAATTACCCTAGCAGCAGATTTAGGTCAGGGAGATGAATTAGAACCAGTGCGAGAAAAAGCTCTCAAATCTGGTGCAAGTGAATCCCTGGTAGCAGATGTCAAAAGGAGTTTCGTGACAGAGTATGCATTTCCGGCAATTCAAGCCAATGCTCTGTATGAAAATCGCTATCCTCTAGGAACAGCCCTAGCTAGACCGTTAATTGCTAAGATTCTGGTAGAAACAGCTCAAAAATACGGTGCTGATGCGATCGCTCACGGTTGCACAGGTAAAGGTAACGACCAAGTACGTTTTGATGTTTCCTGTACAACCCTCAATCCCAATCTGAAAATTCTCGCCCCAGCTAGAGAATGGGGAATGAGTCGAGAACAAACCATAGCTTATGGTGAACAATTTGGTATTCCTGCACCCGTGAAAAAATCCTCTCCCTACAGTATAGATAAAAACTTGCTTGGTCGCAGTATTGAAGCTGGTACGTTGGAAGATCCAGCAAATGAGCCACCAGAAGAAATCTATGAAATGACCAAAGCCATAGCAGATACTCCTAACGAACCAGAATATCTAGAAGTTGGCTTCCAAAAAGGTATTCCTACCACCATCAACGGTACATCCAAAAACCCTGTTGAATTAATTGAACAACTCAATCAAATCATAGGAAATCACGGTATTGGGAGGATTGACATCATTGAAAACCGCCTAGTAGGTATCAAATCACGGGAAATCTACGAATCACCTGCAATGGTAGTTCTCATAAACGCCCACCGCGATTTAGAAAGCCTGACCTTAACAGCAGATGTTACTCAATATAAACGGGGCATTGAAGAAACTTACACCAAAATTGTATACAATGGACTTTGGTACAGCCCTCTCAAAGCTGCCTTAGATGCCTTTATTCAACAAACACAAGAGCAAGTTTCTGGTGTTGTGCGGTTAAAACTTTTCAAAGGTAACGCGACCATAGTTGGTCGCTGGAGTGATAATTCCCTTTACACTCCTGATTTAGCAACCTACGGAGCAGAAGATCAATTCGATCACAAAGCTGCAGAAGGGTTTATCTACGTTTGGGGTCTACCTACCCGTATTTGGGCGCAGAGCAACAAATAAAAAGCAGGGGACTAGGGAGAATATTTTTCTCCCTAGTCCCCAGTACCCAGTCCCTAGTCCCCTGTTTGATGCTTAACTTGGCGGGATTCCCACCAAATAGGCACAACAATCACAGCCACTAGAATAAGTAACGCCAAAATAGCAAATTGACTTACCCAAGCAACTAATTGTTCTAGGGAAACAATTCTGCCAGCAAAGAAAGCTAACGTCACCATTACACCAGCCCAGGCAGTTGCCCCTGCTAAATTATATACCAAGAATTTCCCAAAGGGCATTTCAGCTATACCAGCAAGTGGCGATGCAAAAATCCTCAGTAAGGCGAAAAAGCGACCAAAAAATACAGCCTTAGCAGCATTTTCACTAAATTGATCTTTAATACTTAATAGTCGTGCTTCAGATATGCGGAATATCTTTCCAACTTGTAGCAGGAAAGGCCAACCACCAACCCTACCAATCCAATAACCGCAATTACCGCCAATTACAGCACCTGTAACAGCGTCACCCAGAACAAGCCAGTAATTAAGTTCATCACTACCAGCTAAGAAACCACCTACTAGAGTCACGGTTTCACCGGGAAGAGGAATGCCCAAATTCTCTAGCAAAATTCCCAAAAAAATTGCCCAATAGCCGTAAGATTGAGCAAAATCTTGGATGTTTTCTAGTGAAATTAGCTCAAAAGACATCCAGCACCGCCGACTTTACAAATTTTTACGTTTAGTATATCTTGGCTTGTTTATGGTGAGAGTGTCAATCAAAATGCGACAAAAAATCATTTGTTTTCTGTTTGATCTGCAAAACTCAGATTTTCTTATGAAAAAGTCATAAAAATATATAAAAGTATATAAAAGTTATAAAAATTTCAGAATAGTTAAATTCCCTACCGAAACACTGAAGCATTAATGCTTATACTGGAGTTATCTATCAGAAATTATACGTTGTCATTTCTGTATCAGATCGTATCAACTATAATTGCATTAAGTCCCGAAGAATCGGGTGAAAACAGTAATTACACTGTTAAAACTTAATCAGTAGTGATGTAATATCCCTTCTTTTAAGGTTTCAAAGGTTTCAAATGCCCAGTTCAACTACCTAGTTAAATTTATGACTCTTACACAAGAACGCCAGGTTATTTTGTTCAAACCACAAGCAAGTATAGACTTAGAAGTTGCTACGGCCTTGAGCAAAGAGATGGCTGGAGTAACCCCCCTCTCTAACCAGCTTTGGGTTATTGATCTAGCAGAAGTTGATTTTATGGATAGTTCTGGTTTAGTTCCTCTTGTCCAAGCACTAAAAACGGTGCGTCAAATAGGTTGTCGTTTGGTTCTTTGCAATGTGCATGCTCCTGTAAGATTAATTTTGGAACTTACTCATCTAGATTCAGTGTTTGAGATAGTTAACAATTACGAAGATATATTGTCTAGCATCAATGAGCAAAGTCTCGTAAAAGCAGGCTAAAGCTCGATTTTTCTCAGAAAAAATTAGCCAGGTTAAACAACATCTTTGATTTTTTCACTTTGTTAGCAAATTACCCAATATGATTACCGTTTAAGTCCTCAATCTAGGAAGCTAAATCTCTATTTAACCTAAAAAATCCCTAGTAACACAAGGCGGAATTCAAATTCAAAATGACTATGATGTCAGGTTTTCAACAGTTTCAAATGGGTGGTTTATTTACTCCGTGCCGTACTAGGTTAACTAGAGGTTTAGCAACTAGGTTTTAAAAATGCAACTAACAACATTCAAAATTAAAACAATTAAAAATTGTTTGCGTCACGGATACAAAATATCATTTCAAACCTCTTGTTCCCTGTCGTAAATTTACGCATTTTGAGGAGCAGATATACTGCTTTGTCCAGATATAGAACTAGAGAAATTTGGTAAGTCTATACCACTATGACTTGCGTGCCGTGTCTTTAGTGCTAACCGATAACTTACACTTTGTAGTTCAGCTTGTAGTTGGCGATTTTCTCGCTGTAGTATTGCTACTTTATCTCTCACTGGAGTCATCCTCTCCTCAAATTTCCGACGGTAAATTTGCGGTAATTCTTGGACTACTTGCTCCAACATGCGACTACGATCAGTGAGTTCTTGAACTGATTGTCGCAATTGGTGAATTTCCGAGTCACGAGATGTAATTTCCTCTTGATAGAAAGTTACTTGCTGTTCGATAGCTTGAAGTTGTTCTCTTAAAGCTTCTAATTGACTTAAATCGCACTCGGTTTCAGGCCGTTGAGGGATAAAATGGGTATTTCCCTTTACCAGACGGAACAGTTCTTGAGATAACTGTTGCACTAATTGGTCTCTAAGTTGCAACTCTTGACGCAACTGGGATACTTCAGTTGATAGAGCTTGGATATTGGGGGTGTCAGATTGGCTCACAGTGGCTTACATCTCTTAAGTATGATTGCGATAATAGTCTGTAAAATAAATTCACGATTTATGCTGAACTGTTTTTTCCTATACATGATAAGTTAGGGGAAAAACACTTACTGCACTATTTTATGAAAAAAATACCGCAATTAAGAGAAATTGACAACTGTTCAAATATGCAAATTTATCTAAAATTACTGATATTTGGCGTTTGAAGTCTTAAATATTACTGTATAGCAAGCAATATATCTATGATAGAAAAAATATTGGTAGGCTTTTAGTGAGGAATTATTCAGGAATTCCCCACTTAGCAGCTTTTAGGCTGTTACAGCTTCTTTAGCTGTTTTATCTTCACGCACTACTTGCTTAGTTGTCATGTAGCGAATTACTTCTTCACTGAGTCTCATGGCACGTTCTACGGGTGCGATCGCAGTTGCTGGGGCTGTATAATTAAATTGGATGTAGATGCCGTCACGATGCCGACTGATTTCATAAGCAAGACGACGTTTACCGCGATTTTGAATTTCGATATTCTGAGCGCCTTGCTCAGTTAATAAGTTCTGATATTTAGCAACAGCCTGCTCTACTTGCTCATCTCCCAAATCAGGACGGAAAATGTACATTGTCTCGTAAACGGTCGTCATATATTTCTAGTCACCTTATGGACAAAAAGGCTGCTGATGCTAATGTATACAGGTATTATCTCAACACTGCTGGTACAAGTTAACATCTGAAGCAACAAGGAATACTATATTAACACAATTAACAGCAAGATAAACTTTTATGCTAGTTTTAATCCCTGGAGTTCTGGAGTTAAACGTCTTTAACTCTGGCCTCTAACGTAGTTCCCAAGGTACTTAATCTGGTCAGATGAGGGGTTTTCAAGCTCCCGCCTTTAGGCTTGAGGTGTTTGATGGAATTTTTAGCATTTATCCTATAATCTTACCAGTTTTCAATTTAAATCATTAAGCCAAATCAACCGAAATTTGGATCTTTTAAGGATATTTATCAAGGTTATGGCGCAACGCTATGTGCGAGTTCAGAGTCAAGAAGGCAAAATTTACTATGGGTTGCTCCAACTATCATTCAACGTGGAAGTTTTAGATGCTCCACCTTGGTTGGATGGTCAAGCCAGCGATTTAATTTTGGAACCAGACAAATACCAAATTCTGGCTCCTTGTTCTCCTTCCAAAATTGTGGCGGTAGGTAAGAATTATGCTGACCATGCAGTAGAGATGGGAACTTCTGTACCTGCTGAACCATTGATATTCTTCAAACCGCCTACATCTTTAATCGCTTCGGAAAGAGAAATTAAGTATCCTCCGCAGTCGCAAAGAGTAGACTATGAAGGCGAGTTAGCATTGGTAATAGGTGATCGCACCTGTGACTGTACACCAGAAGAAGCCCAAAGCAAAATTTGGGGTTACACCATAGCCAATGATGTCACAGCCAGGGATTTACAAAAAAAAGATGCTCAATGGACACGAGCCAAAGGTTTTGATACATTCTGTCCTTTAGGCCCTTGGATTGTCCGAGAATTAAATCCAGGAGCCAGATTGCAGACCTTTTTAAATGACGACTCCCATCCAGTCCAATCTGCCTATATTGATCAGATGGTTTTCTCACCAGATTTTTTAGTGTCTTATATTAGTCAAGTGATGACACTATTACCTGGGGATGTGGTGCTAACAGGTACACCATTTGGTGTGGGTCCATTAAACGTAGGCGATCTCGTTCGAGTAGAAATAGAAGGTATTGGTCGCCTAGAAAATAGTGTGATAAACCGTTAACCTCTAACGCACTTGCAGATAAACAGCATCAGAAATTGCTGGAATTTCCGCATAGCGTCCCATCAGAGACTGGAACACAGAATAAACAACAGATGCCACAATACCTAAAAATATAGTATTGGCTAGAGTTTCTATGGCAAAACCAGTACCAGGAATCGGAGTTAAAATTCGCAGTAGGATGGAACATAAAAATATCACAATATCTAAAAGAATTGCCTGCATTGTGTTAAAACGAATGAAATGACTGACTTTTTCGTTTCTCACCACCAAGATGAACAAGGCAAAAAACAGAATTATTTGACCAATTTGCCCTATACCAGCGTAAATTTTTTGCACTGGTTGCAGTGGTAGAAGCAGTATTGCCAATACAGGAAACTGTTGAAGCAAAGAGCTACTAAAGAGCAGACTGTCAATTAAAGGTAGCAAATACGGCAAACAGGCGAAAATTCGGTCACGAACAGTTGTTGATCCGCGCCAAGACATAGTAAATTCTCCTATGGCTAAATTTCAATAGCTATTTGACCATAGGATAACGCAATTGCTTGATATTGCTAGAAAATTAGATTACTTTATATGGGCAATCCTAAAACCCATCATACACTCATACTGTTCTGACCGCTGTTCAGCAAATTTGCGAATAGCTTGACCACAGCGAAGTTGACCCCCATACCACCGAGGCTCTCCACTGTTACTAGCCAACACACAAGATTGGCAAACCTGCTCAGGAGCAAATATTTGATCATCCATTAAAATGACTAGCATGCAAATACCTCCTCTAAGTCCTCATTTCTGCCCACATTTGATCCCAGGGACGATATGAGTATATGCGGCAAGGAAGTTTTCAAGCTGTGTGCTATCTAAACTTTGTCAATTTTGGTAATTTTCTGTGGACAAGAAAGCCAAGAAATCCACCTCCATTGATATTTTTAGCATCAAGCTAGAAACGTAGCCAATAGCAAATTTTTGCTAAATCCACCTTGATTCATTGTATATGATATTTTTTAGATATTTATTGTTGTTAGTCAAAATTAATACTGAGATTTTCATAATTGGTTATTTACAGGCAGAATATCAAGAACTAGTATCTGGTCTATGATTTAAATCACAAAATATAGTCAAATATATTCAGATATAATCAATTGTGTTATACTAAGCAATACCGTCGCCAAAATACGAGGGTGAGTTGATGATGCTTTAACCATTAACTCCCATTTCTTTGAGGCTTGGCAAACACAATCAGTCTTAAAAATTCCTTCCAGGTTTCCTACAAGGGTTTTTTAACGTATTAACTGCAGTATAAGGGTTTGAGATTCCAAACTACCTTTTGAGCAAAAAGCTTATGTGTGTTTAATTCTGCCGATTTTGCCAAAATTTTTGTAGCCTTTTATTTTGGCTAAGGTCTTGACTAAGAGACTGAAATTATCTGAACTATGCGAAATCGAAAGGAATAAGTTACCAGACTGCCTGGAGAATGTAGAAAAGTGAAGAACTGAAAGCTTCCCAACTACCAAGAGGTACAGTAATTGTAGACACAGACAAAACTGTTGAAGGCGTAGTTATCTATGCTCGTGTTTCTAGCGCAGAAAACAAATGTAACCTTGATAGCCAAACAGCAAAGATTGAAAAAACATTGTGAAGCTAAAGGTTATCAAATTACAGGAATTGTCCAATAAGTAGGGAGTGGAGTAAACGATAATCGAAAAAAACTAATAACATTATTAAATCAAGACAACTATCATCGGATAGTGGTAGAACACAAAGACCGTTTAATTAGAATAGGTTTAAATTATCTAAAAGTCTTACTGAATAAACAAGGCAAAGATATTGACGTAGTAAATCTTGCCGAAGAGGAAACAGAAGATATCTTAACAGAAGATATCTTAAAGGATTTTGTGTCAATCATTACTAGTTTTTGTGCAAGAATTTACGGTTCACATCGGAGAGAACAAAAAACAGAGTGTATTGTTAGATGCCTGGAGTCAGAATCCGATTAGTAGAAAGACACATAATTAAAAATAGGTAACACTCTCTTTAACAGTGTTACCTATTTTTGTCGTCAAGCATTCACAAACAGCTTGCTGATACATGAAAATGCTGATACATGAAAATATTGATTAGCTTGGTGTTGAATAATGAAGTTAAGAGTCAAGAAAATTAAAATAAGAGTTATAACACAGTTAATACTGTACTGAGAAAATCTCAGATTTCACCAATTTCTACAAGGATAAATAATGTGAATAAGAACAACTCAGACCTACTCAAATCCGCTGATTCTGCTGTTAGCGAGTTAATTAACCAAGAACTACAGCGTCAACGTGAGCACTTAGAATTAATTGCCAGTGAAAACTTCACGTCGGGTGCTGTATTAGCGGCTCAAGGTTCTGTGTTAACCAATAAGTATGCAGAAGGTTTACCAGGTAAACGCTATTATGGCGGTTGTGAATTCGTTGACAAAATTGAGCAAATAGCTATTGACAGAGCTAAACAGTTATTTGGTGCTGCTCATGCCAACGTTCAACCCCATTCTGGCGCACAAGCTAACTTTGCTGTGTTTCTAACTTTGTTAGAACCAGGGGACACAATTATGGGCATGGATTTGTCACACGGTGGACACCTGACCCATGGTTCACCAGTTAATATTTCCGGTAAGTGGTTTAAAGTACGTCACTATGGGGTGAGTAGGGAAACAGAACAACTGGACTATGACCAAATCCGTGATTTAGCCCTGAAAGAACGTCCTAGGCTGTTAATTTGTGGTTATTCAGCTTATCCCCGGATTATAGACTTTGAAAAATTCCGCAGCATTGCTAATGACATAGGTGCTTACCTACTTGCAGATATTGCTCATGTTGCTGGCTTAGTGGCTACAGGACATCATCCCAACCCGCTTCCTTATTGTGATGTAGTAACAACAACAACTCACAAAACTTTACGGGGTCCCAGAGGAGGTTTGATTTTAACCCGTGATGCAGAACTGGGTAAAAAGCTGGATAAATCAGTTTTCCCTGGCACTCAAGGAGGGCCATTAGAACACGTTATTTCTGGTAAAGCAGTAGCTTTTGGTGAAGCTCTCAAGCCAGAGTTTACAACCTATTCTGGTCAAGTAGTTGAAAATGCTCGCGCTTTGGCTACCCAACTACAAAATAGGGGGTTAAAGCTAGTATCAGATGGTACTGATAATCATTTAATACTAATAGATTTACGTTCTATCGGCATGACCGGTAAGAAAGCTGATCAGTTAGTTAGCGGTGTGAATATTACTGCTAATAAAAATACTATACCTTTCGATCCAGAATCACCATTTGTTACCAGTGGTCTGAGACTAGGTTCACCGGCAATGACAACAAGGGGTTTAGGTGCAACAGAATTTAGGGAAATTGGTGATATTATTAGTGATCGCTTACTTGACCCAGATTCAGATAAAGTAGCCAAGGATTGTAGGCAACGAGTAGCATCATTGTGCGATCGCTTCCCCTTGTATCCTCATTTAGAAATTCCCCAGCCAGTTCTAGCCTAGGCGATTTTAGAATTTAGATTTGGGATTTTGAATTATTATCTCAGATCTAAATTCTAAAACCAATGTCTAAAATATTCTGATCAGCATCAATATTCTGATGCTGATCAGAATATTTAAATGTCCCGAATGTTGTACATATAGATAGAAATGCTCTCACACAAATTTTCTCATAACAACTACTTATTGAAAAATACCGATGCCTGCTCAGATTTATCATCTGATTGCCTTCCTTATAGCCACCATAGTCGTTATCTGGACTATACCCGATGTCAAAAAAATTGGCATCAAAAGCGGACATTTAGATAAACCTGGAGGCAGAAAAGTTCATCAACATCCTATGGTACGCCTGGGAGGAGTTTCTATCTTTGCCAGTACATTCATATCCCTGTTAATTGTCTGGTGGTTGGGGGGTTTCGCAAATATGCCACCTGATAAAGAATGGCAAATTTGGGGTGTCATACTAGGTGGTGTAGGCTTTTTTCTCATTGGTGTAACAGACGATTTATTAAACCTATCCCCCTTAGTACGTCTGTTGATACAAGTAATTGTGGCAGCTGGTGCATGGAAAGCAGGAGTCAGGATAGATTTTGTTACCATTGCCACAATCGGCATAGTTAATTTACACTGGCTGAGTTTACCGATTACAGTAATTTGGCTAGTAGGAATGGTAAATGCTATCAACTGGATTTATGGTTTAGACGGACTAGCTGCTGGAGTAACTGGAATTGCCTCTGTAGTCATGCTCTTCGTGTCCTTATTTATGCATCAACCAGCTGCAGCCTTAATTGCAGCTGCCTTAGCTGGTGCAGCATTAGGATTTCTCCGCTATAACTTCAACCCAGCCCAAATATTTATGGGTGATGGTGCTTCCTATTTTATGGGATTCACCTTAGCCGCTGTGGGTGTAATTGGGTTAGTTAAAGTTCCAGCTTTTACAGCTGTCATATTGCCATATTTGATTTTGGCAGTACCAATTGTTGATATGTCAGCTGTCATTTTAACCTGACTACGCCGGGGTAAATTACCTTGGGTAGCTGATGGACACAGCCATTTACATCATCTTTAAGAGTAGGTTTGTCCCATAGATTAACAGTGTTGTTTATTTATTCTTTAACTCTGTGGGTAGGTAGTTTAGCATTAGCCATTGCCCGCATTCCCAATGGTATGACTTACACCTGTGCTTCTACCTCGTTATTAAGCCTTGCCATCTGGCGAGTTTGGAAACTGTCTCGACAATGTTAATTTTGGTCATTAGTCATTAGTTAATAATTAGGAAAGTTACTTCCCCATCACCCTCATCACCCCCAGCCCCCAATCCCATGAGTGCAGAAATTATTTGTGTCGGTACTGAATTGCTACTAGGAGATATCCTTAACAGCAATGCCAAATTTCTTGCCCAGCAGTTAGCACAACTAGGAATTCCGCACTACTATCAAACAGTAGTTGGGGATAATCGCGAACGAATTAAGCAAGTTATCGAAATTGCTGCTTCCAGAGTGCAAATTCTCATTTTTACTGGTGGTCTTGGCCCTACACCCGATGACCTCACCTGTGAAACTATTGCTGATTTTTTTGGTGTTCCTTTGGTTGAAAACGCCGAAATTATTGAGGATATAAGTGATAAATTTACCCAACGTGGTCGGGTAATCTCTCCTAGTAACCGTAAAGAAGCATTAATTCCCCAAGGTGCAGAAATTTTACCCAACCCTACAGGAACAGCACCAGGTATTATTTGGCAACCCCGACCTGGATTAACAATTTTTACCTTCCCTGGTGTTCCCAGCGAAATGCACCGAATGTGGTCAGAAACGGCAGTACCTTTTCTGAAAAGTCAAGGTTGGGGCAAGGAAATTATTTACAGTCGGAGTTTAAAATTTTGGGGTATTGGTGAATCTGTTTTAGCAGAAAAGGTATCTGCTTATCTGAATTTACCTAACCCGACAGTAGCTCCTTATGCGGGTAATGGAGAAGTCAGGCTGCGAATTTCTGCTAAGGCATCTGACTCAACAGCCTCAGCAGATTTAATTTCACCAATTGAAAAACAACTTCGGGAAATAGGTGGATTAGATTATTACGGTGCTGATGATGATACTTTAGCTTCTGTTCTTGGTGAGTTATTGCGGTCATCAGGGGAAACTTTATCAGTGGCAGAATCTTGCACTGGTGGTGGACTGGGGCAAATGTTGACGGAAATTTCTGGTAGTTCTGATTATTTTTTGGGTGGAGTAATTTCTTATGACAATTCGGTAAAAGTTGGTTTATTGGGAGTTAACCCAGAAGATTTAGATAAGTTTGGGGCAGTAAGTGCTACTGTAGCAGAACAAATGGCTGTGGGTGTAAAAGCTCGTCTCTCAAGCACTTGGGGATTAAGTATTACGGGTATTGCTGGTCCGACTGGGGGAAATGTGGCAAAACCAGTGGGGTTAGTATATATTGGTTTAGCTGGCTCAGGAGATGAAGTGAAAAGTTATGAGTGCAGATTTGGGGCAATGTGGCATCGATCTTTTATTCGTTATCTGAGTGCCTGTCAGGCTTTGGATAATTTGCGACGTAGTTTATTGAAGCGTTAGGATAGAGTTGGTGATAATTCTAAGTCTCTAACAGTACAGTAGAAGCTAATTTGACCTTGTTCTCTGGATAATAAGTAGTATAATCGCTAATTGTTAGGTCTTCAAATATCATGATGTTAAAAAAATGATAAGGAAACTTTTTCAGATAGTTTGATTCTGATATATATAGAACAAGTTTATCAAAAAGTGTATTTTCTTACTCACAAGAATTTTTCATCATGCCTTTTTATCTACTTTACTCGACTAAATGCCTGAAAACTTTATTTTCTCTATATACTCTCTCACTAGCTCTGCAAATAAATCTATGTATTGATAAAAGTGATTTTCCTTAGTCATTTTTAAAGAATCAATTTTCCCGGAACAGGTATTTACCCTGTGGTCAGTTACAATATCAGCGTTTGATAACAGGTGATATAAAATTAACCAAATGAACAACTAGCGATTGAGGAAAAATATTTCGTGGTTAATTGTTGTCAATCTTACCTACCTGTAAGCATAAAAATTTTCTGCAGGAAACTACACTCATGGCATTCTGGCCGAAAAAGTCAACAACTTCTAATCCTACAGCATCGCCAACTCAGGAATTTGAAGATAATACTAACGTACTAAAAACAGGCACTAAACCAATTAGTGACAGCAAAGAAATTTATAAGGAGAAAAAATTTACAACACCGGGGTTATCTGCCATAAACTTATCTGATACTGCTGAAAATAATGAAAACTCTATTACAGAATCATTTAAGGTATCAATAATAACGGAATTTTTTCCGCCAGACTATGCGGCTACTGGACAGTTGATTGAAGAACTGGTAAAACAGTTAGAGCAACAAGGGGTAAATATTGAGGTATTTACAGGGCAACCAGGGTATGCTTTTTCGACCGCAAATGCACCGTCAGTTGAGGAAGAAGGTGCTATTCGTATTCGGCGATCACGCTCTACCCAAGTTTGGTCGGGAAGGATTCGTGGCAAAGCAGTAAATGGTGTCCTATTTACATTGCGTGCTTTTCTTCATATTATCAGAAACTTCCGTCGGCATAATGTATTTCTAGTAACATCTGCGCCACCTTTTTTACCAATTGCAGGATATTTAGCACACCTGTGTTTGAAAATTTCTTACGTTTGTTTAATCTATGATCTTTATCCTGATATTGCGATCGCCTTGGAAGTAATCAAAAGAAATCATTGGCTGGCAGGGTTTTGGCGGCAACTGAACAGAATGATTTGGCGTACATCCAAGGGGATTGTTGTTCTCAGTCCTGATATGAAAAAGAGAGTAATAGCAATCTGTCCAGAAGTAGCAGATAAAGTATCTGTGATTCATAGTTGGGGAGATCCTGACTTAATTGTCCCCATTGCTAAAGAAATAAATTGGTTTGCCGAGGAGCATAATTTAGTCAACAAATTCACTGTCCTCTATTCTGGTAATATGGGCAGGTGTCACGACATGGACACCATTCTGGAAACTGCCAAGCAACTACGAAACGAACCTATTCAGTTTGTTTGCATTGGTAGTGGAGCAAAACGAAAAAGTTTCATAGAAGCGGTAAATAAATCAGGAGTAACCAATTTTTTATTTCTACCTTATCAAGACAAACAGGTACTCCCTTACTCCCTGACAGCTTGCGACCTCTCCTTAGTAAGTGTAGAGGCTGGGATGGAAAGTCTTGTTGCTCCCAGCAAGCTTTACCCAGCATTAGCAGCTGGAAGGCCAATAGCAGCGATTTGTTCGAAATGTTCTTATTTGCGACAACTCATTGCTGAAGGCAACTGTGGAGTGTGTGTAGAGAATGGAGATAGTCTTGCTCTAGCTGAATTTATCCGTTTGCTGAATAGCGATCGCCAATTAGCAGAACTTATGGGCAAAGCATCACGGCAGTATTTGCAGTCAAATTTTACGCCGCAAATCATAGCCAAAGAATATTTCCGGGTTTTAGAAAGATCACATTTGTAGTCCATTGGCATAGTGCAGCCAATAAACTACAAATGTGCTAACATATCCAACTAATTAACTGCTAACATATCCAACTAATTAACTAAACTTAGTTTTTCCAATTTAATAGCTCAACTTTTAAATTAGGAGCAGGGCTTTGATGGTCTTGTTGATCTCAGTCCTTCTAACGCAACCTTCTTGTGATATTTTTATATCAAACTTATAGGGAGGCCGAAGTGCAGAGAAGGTGTGACCGAAATCGGAATCGTTCTAAACGGCGAGCTATTTATTGTCCACTACATAGCTCCTACATGGACAGCATGAGTCAAAAATACAGCTTATTTGCTGAACGTGCAGGACAATTACAAGAGAGAGGCATAACACGAAAAGAAGCCCTGATATTAGTAGCGGCTAAAACCGCAGTTCCTTTAGAGGGAGAGTGGTTAGAAGCTTTTTGGTGTCAAGATTGCCAGGCAACCAAATGGTATCACATCCGTAAACGTGAATCAGTATATCAGTTGTCATTAGCACCAGCGGAACTTTGGGAGCAAGCAACAGGAGTTATTAATCCCCATAGAAACCCCTCTGTAGGAGAGTTTACCTTCAGGCAATCACAAGTTATTGCTGGTAACAGCATAAAAGATTTTTGGGTGATTGACTAAGGATTATGAGAATTTAAACCAGTCTATTGAGCTTAGCAGCAAGAAAATTTCTGATATGAAGGACACAATTTCCCAGCCAGAATTAATAATTGAAGCCGGAAGAACCGAATGGCAATACTGGAAAGACCTCTGGCGCTATCGGGAATTATTTTATTTCCTTGCATGGCGAGATATTTTAGTTCGGTACAAGCAAACAAGCATTGGCATTGCTTGGGCGTTAATTCGTCCGTTTTTAACGATGTTGGTATTTACAGTTGTGTTTGGGCGATTAGCAAAATTGCCATCTCAGGGTGAGCCTTATCCTATCCTTGTTTTTTCTGCAATGTTACCTTGGCAGTTTTTCGCCAATTCCCTCTCAGAATGCAGCACCAGTTTGATTACCAATTCCAACCTAATTTCCAAAGTCTATTTTCCCAGATTAGTAGTACCTACAAGTGCGGTAGTAGTTAGCTTTATAGACTTTATGATTTCTGGAATAATCTTAATTGCATTAATGGCCTGGTACAACTTCGTCCCCAGTTGGAGAATTTTGTCCCTACCCTTATTTATTAGTATTGCCTTTGCTGCTTCAATGGGAGCAGGATTATGGTTTGCTTCCTTGAATGTTCAATATCGAGATTTCCGTTATATTGTGCCGTTTATTTTGCAGTTTGGTTTGTACATCTCACCAGTAGGGTTTAGTAGCAGCCTTGTTCCTGAACAGTGGCGGTTAATTTACTCATTAAACCCAATGGTAGGGGTAATTGATGGTTTCCGTTGGGCAATTTTAGGTGGTGATTCAAATTTCTATATACCAGGGTTTATTCTCTCTTTGATTCTTGTATTTCAACTATTGTTGAGTGGTATTTGGTATTTCCGCAAGATGGAAAGGAAGTTCGCAGACGTAATTTAGATTTTCTGTCAGAAAATATGAAAATATATTATTGAACATCAGCAACAGAAACACTCTTCTCTAAGAATTTTGTTGAAAAGTTATGCCGAACTTCCCCCATTGATCCCCATCCCTAAGGCTCTGTTCTGAGAACAGAACTTTAAAGGCTTGTTTAGTATAAACGATTGTATCAATGAGAAATTAAGTTTTTCATAAGTTTTTTATACGTATTGATTGATGGTTCCTGAGAACCAGCTTTAAAGCCTGAATTTCAGTAACTTAAGATATAAAAACATTGAGCAAAAAGTTTCATATTTTATATTGAGCAAAAAGTTTCATATTTTATGTAGCAATGCTGCTGTATCTTGAGCTTGTTTAGAATTGAATCATGTAAATTATTTGTAATTCTTCAGAGAAGCATTAATTGTGAGTATAGTTAATGTTTCTCTCCACAAAATTTTTACCTATGTCAGACACAGTTATTCGCATTGAAAACTTAAGTAAAAAATATATTATTGGTCATCAGCAAGAGGAAAGGTATACTGTCCTACGCGATGTGATAGCTAATCAGATTAAATCTCTTGCTAGTTTAATCAAACCTAAAGCCAAAACCGAAAATCCTAACTTTGAAGAATTTTGGGCGTTAAAGGATGTCTCTTTTGAGATTAAACAAGGTGACAGAGTTGGAATTATTGGACGTAACGGAGCTGGAAAATCAACGCTATTAAAGATTTTAAGTAGAATTATAGAACCTACCCACGGATCCCTTAATATTAAGGGAAGAATTGCTAGTTTATTGGAGGTAGGTACTGGTTTTCATCCAGAATTGACAGGAAGAGAGAATATTTATCTTAATGGTGCAATTTTGGGGATGAGTAAGGCAGAGATTAAACGAAAATTTGATGAGATTGTTGCTTTTTCTGAAGTGGAAAAATTTTTAGATACACCAGTGAAGCGTTATTCATCAGGAATGTATGTAAGACTGGCTTTTGCAGTAGCAGCACATTTAGAACCAGAGATTTTAATCGTAGATGAAGTATTAGCAGTGGGTGATGCTGCTTTTCAGCAAAAGTGTTTGGGGAAAATGGAGGATGTAGGAAAGGAGGGGAGAACAGTTTTATTTGTTAGTCATAATATGGCGACAGTTAAACAATTGTGTAATTGTGCATTTTTATTGTATAAAGGCAACTTAATTTTTCAAGGTAATCCTCATGAAACCATATCACAGTATATGCAAAAATATACTCAGGAAAAATATTTTCATCAGCCAAATTTTTATCATCATATAAAAGGTGATTCTAGAGCGGAAATAGAAAAAATTACCATAAATAATCTACACAATTCTGATATTGTTTTATCTATTTTCGAGAAAGTCAAGATATCTTTTAAATATAAAATTAACAAACCAATAGATGAATTAGATTTTTTCGTGCTTATCTACAACTTAGAAGATGGACAAGTACAAATTAGTCTATTCCAAAGAGATTCCCTCAGTAATATTCAACCATCATCGAATTATGGAATAATAAGTGTAGAATTTATTAATCCCTTAATGCCTGGTAAATATACAATATCGGCAGGTATTTTTGATAAAAATAAATGCTTTGTTGACTGGGTAGAATTTGCCGAATCATTTTACGTAGAATCAGCATTTATAAATGGTATTAAATATGATCAACGCTTAGGAAAAATAAGTATTCAAGGCACTTGGTATGCTGAGTAAAAGGATTAGAGAATTTGTCATACCAATCAGAGTAAAATTTTTCCAAAAAATTAATGACTATTTGCTAGAAAGTCAAAAATACACTTTGATGCAGCAGTTAAAAAGTCATGGTGAAGGATGCCATATTTACGTGCCATTGTATATTAGCAAGCCCAGTAATCTGGAAATTGGTAACTACGTCTCACTAGGCACATATGTACATATGTGGTCTGAAGGGGGAATTAAAATAGGCCATCGCGTATTGATTGGTTCTCACACAGCTATTACTTCAGTTACCCATGACTATCAACAAGAGGATATGCGTAAGAACACCATCCGCAAGCAAGTAGTGATAGAGGATGATGTTTGGATAGGTACGCATTCAGTAATTTTGCCAGGTATAACTATTGGCAGAGGATCTGTCATAGGTGCTAATTCAGTAGTCACCAAAGATGTTGAAGCATATTCAATAGTTTTTGGTAGCCCTGCAAAACACTCTAAATATAGAGATATACCAGAACAACCAGAAATATGAGCTTGGATTATTTGTCTTCACATTCATTGCATAAATCAGATTGGCCTTGGACTAATCAGCACCAAGATTGCATATCCAAAACAGCAAATATTTCTACATACCCTCGCATTAGTATTATCACACCCAGCTATAATCAAGGGATATTTATTGAGGAAACGATTCGTTCAGTATTACTCCAAGGTTATCCTAACCTAGAATATATAATTATTGATGGTGGTAGTACAGATAAAACCATTGATATTATCAATAAATATGAACCTTGGATATATTATTGGGTAAGTGAACCTGATAACGGTCAGACTCATGCTATTAATAAAGGACTTGCCAAAGCCACTGGTGATATCATTGCTTATATCAACAGTGATGACTATTACTTGCCAGGAACACTGTTAAAGGTGGCTGAACATTTTCACCAATTTCCTGATACTGACTTACTGCACGGAGTCTGTCGTTATGTGAACCAACAAGGGGAAAAAATCGGTGAACAATTTGGCGATATACAAACTTTAGAAGAAGTTTTAGATTTGTGGGATGTATGGTGGAAAAAACGCCAGTTTGTGCAACCAGAAGTTTTTTGGACAAGACGCATTACAGAGAAAATTGGTCTCTTAAGAGAAGAACTTAACTTTGTCATGGATTATGACTACTGGTGCAGAATTATTCAAGCTGGTGGACTCGTCAGGAAAATAGATTCTGAATTATCTTGTTTTCGATTTACTGAGCATCAAAAATCAAATCAGAATTTAAAAGTAGCGGAAGAATTACTTCATCTTATACAACCACAGCTTTGGAGTAGTTCCACCAGAATTTCGCTTCAAAAGCGATGCTTATTACAGGGTAACTGGTTGTACCAAGCTGTATTCTTGGAACAAGTTAAAATGTCTATTCAATCAAATGATAGGAAACAGAAGAGATATGCAAAGCTATTAAAAATTATTTTAACTCGTCCTCAAATTTTATTGAGTTCAGGATTTGTCAACAGGATAAAGTTTTTTTTCAAAAAAAATGTTCACTGGATTGAATAATTTCTATTACCTAATCTAATAATGAGAGAAATTTAAAAAATGGAGTTAAATGATGAAATTATTTAAAATACCTATCGGTTCGGTTACTATTATCTTAAGTTTATTCAATTTCTGAGTGAGTTAGGTGTTTTTTATGGTAAAGTGAAGCAACCTATTAATTAATTTATTTTGTTAAATACATAAAATATAAATATATATAATGAAAATTGCTGTTTTTGGCTACTATAATGCTCTTAATGCTGGAGACGACCGCATTCAATACTGTATTACTAAATTATTCCAGGGTAACAATATTGTATTTTTACCTCACTATCTACCTCCTCCACAGGAATATCTTCAGAATTTCGATTGGATATTGATTGGTGGTGGTGGTCTAGTTTTTCAAAGAGTAGGAATATGGATAAATACAAAACAATGGCTAAAAAAATGTAAAGCTAATATAGGTGTGTTTGGATTAGGAGTCAATATAATTTCTCCAGATTTATTACCTGAATTGTATGATTTAATTGAAAGATCAGAATTCTTTTATGTTAGAGATGATCAGAGTAGGTCTTTACTCAATAATCATCCCAAAGTAGAAGTGCATCCAGACCTAACTTGGTGTTTTCCTTTCCCAGTAGAAAGAAATACCTCCACTAGCAATAAGATTGCAGTCAATTTAGTTCCATGTCACTGGAAAGAATTTGATGTAGAAATGTGGTTTAAAGAATTATCAGGATTTCAACTTAATCCTTTTCCATTAAATTTTAATCAGGATGGAGATTTTGATTTATTAAAGAAATATTTTGGTGATTCAATACCCCAGGAATTTTCTTTGCAACCATTAAGAGGAAGTGAGATTCTGGTGGCGTGTAGATATCACGCTATCATCTTTGCTATGCAGATGGGAAAACCATTTATTGCTATAAATTACGATAAAAAAGTGCATCGCTTACTAGCAGAAGCTAATCTTTCAGATTTATGCTTAGAAACTACAGAATTTGCTTTACTCTCTGGAAAAATAAATTTTATTTTAGAAAACAAATCAAAAATTAGAGAAAGAATTAGTTTATTTGTTAAGCAACAAAAAGAAAAGTCAATATATTTAACTGAAAATCTAATTAATAAAATTAAGCATCAACAAGAAAATTCACTTACTCCATCTACTTTTTTAAAAAAAGTTTTAAAAAAAATACTGAAACGGAGTTGAATTATAAATGTCTATTGGTTCAGCAATTTATCAGTTACAACAAAAATATAAGCACGGATTTCTCACAGCATACTATAGAGATAGTGTGAGAAAAAGTATATTGAATTCTCAGCCAATTCCTAACACATCTGATGGAGTTTGTGAAATTCATGTTCTGACTTCTGCCAAAGACTGGTTAAACCTAGTCTGGACATTAAAGTCTTTTTATCATTTTTCCCAGCGTCAATATTCTCTGTGTATTCACGATGATGGAACTCTAACTCAGGAAAATATCGCAACTTTTAAGTATCATTTTCCCAATGCACGGATTATTGACAGAAAACAAGCTGACGAAAACGTTTTACCATTATTATCATGTTATCCTCGCTGTTTAGAGTTTCGCAAGACTAATCACCTATCTCCTAAAGTATTTGATTTCGCCTTATATTTGCAAAGCGATCGCTTGCTGCTTCTAGATAGTGATATTTTATTTTTTAAAGAACCCACAGAACTACTGAACCGTATTGAAAACCTAGATTATCAACTAAATACACTGAATGCTGATGTAGATAGTACTTACACAGTTGGACCAGAAATGGTAAAAACTAATATTGGTTTTGATTTAGCTGCCAGAGTCAATTCAGGATTAGGACTAATTCACAAAAACTCATTAAATTTGAATTGGATAGAAGAATTTTTAGACCTACCAAATATTATTGGACATTTCTGGCGCATTGAACAAACTATTTATGCTTTGTGTAGTTCTCGTTTTGGAGTAGAACTGTTACCACCAGCTTATGATATCCATTTAGAAGGAAGTATCAACGGTTCACCATCTCGTCACTATGTGGGTAAAATTAGACACCTAATGTACAGCGAAGGAATTCGTCATCTGGTGCAGAATAGATTTCTTAAGGAGTTACAGCGATGATTTTTGCTGAAGAATTGGCAGTAACCTTGACGGTTTTGATGATACCTGATTACCGCACTGATAATCCTTATCAAACACTTTTATCTAAAGCCTTAGAGAATCAAGGAGTAAAAGTTTTAGTTCCTTGTGGTTATCGTCGAGTCTTTCCCATCTATAGGGCAATTAAAAGTAAAGAGAAAATAAATATTTTACATTTACATTGGATAAGTCCATACTTAAAAGGTAAAAATGTATTTACAAAATCAATTTATGCTTTAAAACTTCTCATTGATATTTATTTAACTAAATGGGCAGGAGTGAAAATAGTTTGGACATATCATAATCACATTTCCCATGATTCGCAATTTATTTTTTTAGAAAAATGGTTGCAACAAAATTTGTTTCATTTAGCAGATACAATTATTGTTCACCATGCTTCTTCCATAGAAGATATTGCTCAAAATTTTAAAATCGAAAGATTAAAATTTGCAGTTATTCCACATGGACACTATCGAGGAATTTACGGAAGCCTAATTTCTAAAATTGAAGCCAGAAAAGCTCTGGGAATACCATTAGATAGTCGCATTTACCTCAACTTAGGTATGTTACGACCTTACAAGGGACTTGAACCCTTACTAAAGGTTTGGAGTGAAAATCAGGAATTTCTGCAAGCAAGCACCTTATTGATAGCAGGAAAAGCATTAGATGAACTTTATTTACATAAACTAGCTAAATTAGCTGCTTCTGCACAAGGAGTTATTCTTCATTCAGATTTTGTAGAAGATAGGAAAATACATCTTTATTTTAGTGCTGCTGATGTAGTCGTGTTACCATTTGAAAAAATTTTAACTTCTGGTAGTTTGATTTTAGCGATGTCTTACAATAAACCAATTATTGCTCCTCGTACTAATAGCATAGTCGAAACCTTAGGAGCAGGGGATTGGTTGCTTTATGAATTCGCAGATAATCAGGGATTATTGAAATCATTAAAAGCAAGCACTGAAGTAGACTTAAATAAATTAAGTAATTTAGTTAGAAATGGTTGCGATAAATTATCATGGGATAATATTGGCATCAAAACTTATCACGTTTACGAAAACGTCTCGAATCGAAAAAACTAATTATTAATTAGTCCGTAATTTTATAATTACTTTTTTATTTATGCCTATAATTGCCTTATTGATGTCAGATCGCTCCGTTCATTCCCAAAATTACTTTCGACAATTTATTACAGAAAATGGAGATAATTTTTGGCAATCAACCCAGTTTGTTATTAATCCAGAGAAAGGTAAATTTGACGGAATGATAGTCTATCAGAGCGTCAAAGCATTAGATAAAACATACCAACTGAGTTGTCCAAAAACACGCACACTGCTAGTCTTAAAAGAACCACCAGATATCCTCTATCTTCCTGAAGGATATACAAGACAATTTTATTGTACATTAGGTCAAGATAATCGCGTAAAGTCCACAAAGCGTATCCTTTCCTATGCTGGATATCATTGGTATGTGGAAATAAATATTCGTGATGCAATTAACACATATAATTCACCAAAAACCAAAGTAATATCAGCAGTAGTTTCTGGCAAAACTGACACTATTGGTCATCGCCAAAGACTAAATTTTATGTATGAAATGAAAAAACACTTTGGTGAGCAATTAGATTGGTTTGGTAGAGGTATTCAAGAATTGGTTAATTGTAAGGCAGATGCTCTACTTGATTACAAATATCATATAGTTCTTGAAAATGGAGCTTGGCCACATTACTGGACAGAAAAATTAGCCGATGCTTTTGTTTCTAACTGCTTTCCATTTTACTGGGGAGCGCCAAATATACTGGACTATTTTGAGCCAGAATCATTAAAAATGATTGATGTAAATGATATTGCAGGGTCAATCGAATCTATAGAACAAGCTATTGCTCAGGATATATATATAACTGCCCAACCTGCTCTGGCGCAAGCTAGGAATAAGATTCTTACAGACTATCATCCATATCAAACTTACCTAGATTTATTCAATAGTTTTCCAGCCACTAAACACAGTGATATTGTAATTAAACCACATAATAATTTTAAATATGACTTGATGACTCGCTTGCAAATCCATGCAAATAAAATCATAAAGGAAATGACAGTTTAAATTTTTCATTTTTTTAGTGGTGTAAAACCATTCAACATGAACCCAAAAGTCAGTATTCTTATTCCCTGCTACAACGCAGAAAAATGGATTGCACAAGCCATAGAAAGTGCATTAAATCAAACTTATCCTTATAAAGAAGTAATTATTGTTGATGATGGCTCTACAGATAGAAGTTTAGAAGTAATTAAAGGTTTTGGTAATTCCATTTATTGGGAAACAAGAGAAAATCGCGGAGGTAACATTGCCCGTAATCGTTTGTTAGAAATAAGTACAGGAGAATGGATACAATATCTAGACGCAGATGATTATCTACTGCTAACCAAGATTGAAAAACAAATCAATTTTCTAGAACAAGTCTCTTGTATAGATATTATTTACAGTCCCAGTATTCTTGAATATTGGGAAACAGAAATGGTAAAACAAGAAATTTTGCCTATTTCTGAACCCCATGATCCTTGGATTTTGTTAGCCTTGTGGCAGTTACCACAAACAGGTAGTCCTCTGTGGAAAAAACAGGCTCTTTTAGATGTAGGAAAATGGAAAATTAATCAACCCGTCTGTCAAGAACATGAGTTGTATTTACGACTCCTCAAAGGAGGGAAAAAATTTGCATATTTTCATGATTCTGGTTCAGTTTACAGGCAATGGAGCGAATCCACTCTTTGTAAAAAAGATAAAACATTAACCTATCAGCATCGTTCAGAAATTACAGATGATTTAGAATCATATTTAAAATTAATTAATGAACTGAATAATGAGCGTCTTTATGCTATTAATAAATCCAGATTTGATTGTGCTAGAATAATTTGGTTATTCAATAGAACATGGGCAAAAAGCATAATTAGAAAAATTCATGAATCAGAACACGATTTTCAGTTACCTAGCTCCACAGTGCCTAAATTATATCAGATTATATATCATTATTGGGGCTTTGAAGCTGCTGAAATAACCGCAAAATTGAAAAGACAAGTTTTAGGGTTAACTCAATACATAATTAAATATGCAAAAGGAAAGATTTAAAATCCACTCCATTTGTTTAGTCAAAAATGAAGTTGATATTATTGGATTCTGTTTAGAAAAAGCTTGTCAGTGGTCTGATTATATCTACGTTTATGATGGTGAAAGCACAGATGGTACTTGGGAAAAAGTTCTGTCAATGCAGAATGGACAAATTATTCCCTGGAAGCAAGATGGGAAAGTCTTTCAAGAATCCCTCAGAGGTGAAGTATTCAATGCTTTCAAGCATCAAGCCAAGCCAGGTGATTGGTGGTGTCATCTTGATGCTGATGAATTTTATCTCAAGTCTCCTCGTGAATTTCTGGCTAACGTTAGTCAGTTTAATCACGTCGTTTGGGGAATGGCTATCGAATACTACCTAACTGATAAAGATATTAATTCCCTAGATTTTAGTCAACCAATCTCGGAAATATTATTATCACTAAAGTTTTACAAAATTGAGAATTCTGAACCTAGATTTTTCAGACATCGTGATGGTTTAATTTGGGATATCGGTTCATGGCCGAAACATATAGGCGTAGTTAATAAAGAACGTATTTTATACAAGCATTATAAATACAGAACTCCTGAACAAATTCAGAAAAGATTAGATACTCGCCGTCTTGCTAGAGAACGGGGTTTTCCTGGTTGGGATCATGCTGTAGAAAAAGATTGGCGACACAAAATTACCAACTCTCATCAACTAAATTCTGATCAACAAGATGGAAATTATATTATAGATACAGCCGAACTACCGAATCATTTAGAATCTTTTACCCAAAGAATACTGAAAATATTCATGCATACTCTCAGAATTTGGACTTAGCTATTATTTGCAACATACAGCAGCAGATAAATGAAATACACAACGAGACTTGCAAAATCTCAAACTAACAAGATTTTATTGCTGACTAACAAGATTTTATTGTTGAATGCTGAATCGCTGCTGTAATTGAGAAATTATAATGAAATTATACTATGCAAACAAGACCAGAAGTTATGTTACCTTTGGTAACTTTGGTGATGATCTAAATGGTTGGCTTTGGCCACAACTTTTACCCGGAGTTTTTAATGATGATGCTTCTGAAAGCGCATTTGTAGGATTTGGAACACTGCTGAATGAAAACCTACCACAATTCAAACGTACTGTTATTTTTGGGACTGGTCATGGTTTTGGTAAACTTCCGCAAATAGATGATACTTGGAAAATATATTGTGTGAGAGGTCCCCTGACTGCTGCTGCCTTAAACCTCCCAGAAGCATTAGGAATTGCTGATACTGCTATTTTAGTAAACCGAATTTATCGTCCTGCTGATACAAGTAAGAAATATAAAGTGGCTTTTATTCCCTATGCGTGGGAGATGGAAAATAGCCCAGAAATATTTTTAGAAGTTTGTCGACAATTAAACTATATTTGTATTGATCCACGTTGGAAGGTAGAAAAAGTTCTTCAGGAAATTAGTAAATCTGAACTTGTGGTTAGCGCGGCTATGCATGGTGCAATCGTGGCTGACGCACTGCGAGTACCTTGGATTTCTGTAAAATCTAATGCAGGTATACCTGACTTTAAATGGAAGGATTTTTGCCAATCATTGAGTATGGAATACAAAATTAATCGGTTTTACAGATTTAATAGTCTTAGTAAAAGAAATCCGGCATTCAAATATATTGAGATTAAAAGAATGGTTTTTTTTCTTAAAAAGCTTGTGCATCAGTCTGAATTTCAATTGAGTAAAGACTTAGTTTTTAATGATAAACTAAATCAGTTAGAAGAAAGAATTTACTTCTTTAAACGAGACTTCAAATCTGGTTTATTCGATTAATATGTTTTAATTCAAGATCTTATTATGGTATTTTTTTCCATCGTTATTCCTGTATTTAATAGAGCTAATTTAATTCAAATAACAATTGAGTCAATTTTAAATCAAAATATTGATAATTACGAAATTATTATTGTTGATGATGGTTCTACAGATAATACTATTGAGATTTTACAAGAATACGGCAGTAAAATCAAACTTTTTACCCAACGAAATCAAGGTCCAGGAAAAGCAAGAAATATTGGCATTGAACATTCTCAAGGAGAGTATATTGCCTTTCTTGACAGTGATGATCTATGGTTTCCGTGGACTTTAGATGTTTATGCTCAAATCATTAAAGCAACAAATAATCCAGCTTTTTTGGCAGGACAATCTATATTTTTTAGTAAATCTATATCATTTAGTAATGAACACGAGCTGGAATTTGTACAAATTCCCCAACTTCAATACAGATTTTATCAAAACTTATACGCATCCAGTAAAGATGTCAGCTCATTTTTAACCAGTTCAGTTGTTATTCGTCGTGATACTCTACAACAATTAGGCGGTTTCACAGATCAATGGATTAATTCAGAAGACAACGATTTGTGGTTAAGATTGGGAACGGCAGAAGGATTTGTTTACATTGATTCTCCCTATGTGTTAGCCTATCGTCAACATTCTCATAGTGCCATCTCTATAGCTACGAAAACTTATGATGGAACTCGCTACCTAATACAACAAGAAAAACAAAATCAATATCCTGGTGGCAAAATACGAGAGAAAGAAAGACTAGAAATATTGACAAGACATATTAGACCTGTTAGTTTAAGCTGTTTACATGAAAACGAAGTTCACAAAGGTTGGCAATTATATAAAGAGACATTCCTATGGCATCTTGTGTTAGGTCGGTTTCGTTATCTGATTGGGTTCTTATGGCTGATATGTGTTTCAATAATTAGCTATCGCCGCCAATAGAATTCTTTAACCTAAAGATGTTGGTTATGAGCAATCTACGGTGATATCGGTTGTCAGTTAAATCAGAACACGAAGAGAGCAAAACTTAGATACCAAAAGACTTTCAACCCTGTTCCCTGATAAATCATCATCTTATGAATACTTGTAAAGTTACTGTCATAATTCCTACGTATAATCGTTTAGTAAAGCTTTTAGAAACATTAGATAAAATTCTCAATTGCAATCCTCGACCAGATGAAATCATTATTCATATAGATGGTAATGACAACACCACCGAAGAAGGACTCAAAAGCAGAAATTTCCAGACCGTCAAGATTATTAGAAGTTCAATTCAAGTAGGTCCAGGTGGAGGGAGAAATATAGCTATTACCCATGCTACCAACCCAATTATAGCCAGCTTTGATGACGATTCCTATCCTCTAGATTCAAACTACTTTGAAAGATTAACAAAAATTTTTGATTCTTTTCCCACAGCAGCGATTTTTTTAGCTAAAATATTTCATCTGCATGAAACAATTTTACCTGCAAAACCAACCAGTAGATGGGTTTCCGACTTTATCGGCTGTGGATGCGCTTATAGGAAAGAAGTATTTCAACAAACTACTGGATATGTTAATTTGCCAGTTGCTTATGGAATGGAAGAAGTTGATTTATCTCTGCGGGTTCATCATATGCGGTGGGGTATTCTCGAAAGTTCATGGCTGAGAGTATTTCATAATACTCAATTAGAACACCACAACAACCCACGCATTACGGCTGCAAGCATCGCTAATCTAATGTTATTAGCTTATCTCAGGTATCCTATGCTCTTTTGTTGGTTAGGCATTGGACAGTGTCTGAGCCGTATTTTCTGGTTAATCAGGCACGGAAGAACATCTGGCATTGTAGAAGGATTATTTCTAATCCCTAAACTGATTAGACAATATCATCATCAACGTCAACCGATTTCTGCCAAATCATTACTCTCTTATCTCCATTTACGTAGAAATACTCTTCCTCTCTCATCAGAGATGATTTTACCCTCGTGAAATTAATACCTCAATTAGTTAATTTCAATGAATTTCAATAATCATACGTTATACTCAATCTCAGTATTTTAGACATTCGTAGATTTTTCGGAACTTCACAAATCAGTAGTTTATACTGAGTAAGTCTTAGCTCAGAACTTAAGATTAAGCGTAGCGTAAGGATATTTCTATATATCCTGATATCCTGAATATCCTGACAAAGAGTACCAAAATCGAGTTAAGTTCTAGACCTAGATCATATAAAGGAGTCTCTTGAATATGGCAAATTTCATTATCTATGAAGGCTATTACACTCAGGATGGAGTTGAAGTTTCTAATCGTACTAATGCAACAATTAACGGTACAGGCGTTAACGATGTTTTTGTCACTTCTAGTGCCACTGTCCCTAACGTCAAGGTCAAAGCTGGAGGCGGAGATGATATCTTAAAAGGAGCAGCCGATGCAAGACTCGAAGGAGAAGCTGGTAATGACGAGGTTGATATAACCGCTGGCTCAGGTGTTTATATAGGTGGTGCAGGAAACGATCTTTATAAGATTTACTCTTTTGCATACAGAGACTTAAAGATCGACGAAACAGGTGGTGGAACAGATACCGTTTTTTCACAGCAGGACTTTTCTTTATCAAGTGGTGCAACTGGAGTTACATTAGTTGCAAGCGGAAATGAGATCGAGAACCTGACTCTTGATGCTCAGAGTGCTGCTATTACAGGTATAGGAAATAACCTTAACAATCAGATTATCGGCAATCGGCAAAATAATATCTTAACTGGATTAGCTGGTTTTGATAGCATTTATGGCAGCTTCGGCAACGATCAAATTGATGGTGGTGCCGATAATGATCAATTATTCGGTAATCAAGGAGATGACATCTTAATTGCTGGAACAGGCACAGATACCTTGACTGGTGGAATTGGTAATGATAAGTACATTATTGATTCTGCTGATACTCTCGTAGAGGCTGCGGTAGAAGGCACTGATACTGTTGACGTTACCGTCCTTGCTACTGGCAGTACTTGGACTACTAGTGCAGAAGTTGAATTCATTAATATCGGTGGAACCAGCTCTGCTAATGTCACACAAACCAACGTTGTTGATACAACTATAATTGGAAACTCTGCTACTAACACCCTCATCAGTGGTGGAGGCGATGACACTCTGAAAGGAAAGGCTGGTGCTGATACTCTCACAGGTGGAACAGGCGCTGACACTTTTGAATTTGGTGGTCAAGCGTTAGCTTTAACTGGGCTATTTTTAGGAGAAACAGGGACACTTTTACGGTTCACAGGGACAGTAACTAATACCATAGGCAAGGATACAATTACGGACTTCTTGTCTGGAACAGATGAGATTACTCTAGACCTTAGCACCTTTAACGTCGCAGCACTAGCAGGTTCTGCAGGGTTAGATTTATCAGCTGTTGCTAATGGTTTTATATCAGTCAACCAAGCTACTAATACTGGTCTTGATTCTCAAAATGCCTACTTTGTTTATAATCAAGGAACTGGAGACTTGTTCTACAATTCAAACTTGAACACTTTTGGTTGGGGAGGAGGCGGAGCCTTCGCTAACTTGGGAGCCGCAACCTTAGCCGCGGCAGACGTATCACTCATAGCTTAATAGCCATGCTTGACTTATAGTCAAGCATCTTTCAAAAGTAAAAGTTAATATCTACTATTTAGATCCCCAATTTCTTTGAGAAGTTGGGGATCTTATTATTCAACAACCTCCGATTGCAAAAGTCGGAAAGATAGTAATAGACATCTGGTGGAAAACAATGTAGAGCCGAGAATCCCTACCCATGGAAAGTCTCTACAAGGGTTCTGGAAAACGCATATTTAATTTTCACTCGTATGTCTATTAGTAGCGATAGACTTAATTCCTGATCGATTTTCCCTAATAGTGATGCTTGACTTATAGTCAAGCATCTTTCACATTTTAGATCCTCCACTTCTCAAAGAAGTGGAGGATCTAATTTTAGTATTAGAAATAGATTCCTCATCCATGCCTACAAAACCTTATAATTGGATATCCTCCCAGATTGGAGCCCGTGAGCATTACAGCATACCTAGAGCTTTACAACAACAGGGACAGCTTACTCACTTGATTACAGATGCTTGGGTATCACCTCAATCTGCACTAAATTTTTTACCTAAATCTGTCTTAGCTAATTTACGGGAAAGATACCACCCAGACTTAAATCAAGCATCTGTTCACGCTTTCAATAGTTCTCTAATTCGATTTGAATTAACTCAACGTCTGCAAAAGAAGATAGGATGGGAACGAGTTATTGCTCGTAATCAATGGTTTCAAAAACAGACTATCAAGACCTTAGCAGGGCTATCTGATGAGATTACAACTCCTCTGATACTATTTTCTTACAGCTATGCGGCTTTAGACATTTTTCAATTTGCAAAACAACAGGGATGGTATACAGTCCTAGGTCAAATTGACCCAGGTTTGTGGGAAGAAAAAATGGTCTCTCAAGAGTATGAACGATACCCCCAATATCTTACAAACTGGCAACCAGCACCTCCTGAATATTGGCAAAGCTGGAGAGAAGAATATACTCTAGCTGATACTATTGTGGTCAATTCCAACTGGTCGCGTCAACTGTTAGAAAAAACAGGTGTTGAGCCTAAAAAAATTCATATCATTCCATTAGTATATACTCCACCAGAGGCAGCTAGTAACTTTGTCCGTACTTATCCAGAATTATTTTCTCAAGAGAGTCCTTTAAGAGTATTATTTTTGGGACAGGTAATTTTCCGAAAAGGAATTGCGGCTTTATTAGATGCTGTTCAATTACTTGAGGGATTTCCTGTTGAGTTCTGGATTGTCGGCTCTGTGCAAATTGAGATTCCATCTCATTTCCAAAACCATGCGCAAATTTGTTGGTTAGGCCATGTTAACAGGAGTGAAACAGCACAATATTACCAGAGGGCAGATGTGTTTTTGTTCCCGACTATTTCCGATGGGTTTGGATTAACTCAACTGGAAGCACAAGCATGGAAATTACCTATTATTGCTTCTCGTTCCTGTGGTGAAGTGGTTGTAGATAATGTGAACGGTTGGATTTTGGAGGAAGTTAGTGGTAATAAAATTGCTAATTTAATACAGTCTATTTTGAGAGATTCAGCGCAATTACAATATTTGTCTAATGGTTCAGCTTCACTATTGAAATTTAATCTTGCAAACTTATTTCAGTCATTACAAGATTCCATTCTCTAAGAAGTTAGCCTCTATCACTACCTGATTTATTTCTAATAAATATGAGAAGCTGATCATTTCCGATATTCCTGAAAGTGAATTTACAAAGATACTGGCTGCAATTATACCTATGTAATTTCAGGGCTAGTTGCCGCATTTTCTGAGCTTTGTTGTGATTGCTGAGAGGACTAAATAGGCAATATTAATTTGCTAATTTAACTTTTTTTAGAAGCATCTAAGTTATGAAATATGCCCAGGTTCAAAAAATTAGTGTGATTTTCTATTCTATACTACCATCTCCATATCAAAGAGATTTATTCTACGCCATATCTCAACATCCTGGTATAAACTTAAAGATTTTATACTTAGAATCAGCCTGTGCCGATTCTCCTTGGCCTGAAAAACCCTTGCAACCTTATGAAAAAGTATTAAGAGGGTTTCATTTAGCTTGGGGTTTATCCCGATTTCATTTTAACTGGCATTTTCCATCAACCACTGAAGTTGATGTGGTGGTGCTAAATGGCTATATGAATGTAACTACTCAATTGTTACTCAGATTGCACGCTCAAAAAATTCCTTGTATTTTTTGGGGCGAAAAAATGGTTGGCAGTTCACAGGGAATTAAAGAAAAATTACAAAAATACTTAGCAGATAGTTTAAAATATTGTCGAGCGATCGCTGCCATTGGCACTAAAGCACAACAAGACTACCAACAACGTTTTCCTGCTCAACCTATTTTTAACATTCCTTACTATTGTGATTTAAGTACTTTTAGCCAAGATTTACCCCAGCGTCCACGCAATCCCGTTACTATTCTATTTTGTGGTCAGATGATTGCCCGCAAAGGAGTTGATGTTCTCATTCAAGCATTTGATAATCTGATTCAAGCTGGTTTAGATGCTCGTTTATTGCTGGTGGGAAGAGAAGCAGAACTTCCTCAATTGTTAGAATTATTACCAATAATAACTCGGCAAAAAATTGAATACGCAGGATTTCAATCTCCTGAAAATTTGCCTCATTTTTTCCGAGAAGCTGATATATTTGTCTTACCTAGTCGATATGATGGCTGGGGAGTAGTTGTTAATCAAGCTCTTGGGGCTGGATTACCTATTATTTGTTCTCATAAAGTTGGTGCTGCTTATGATTTAGTTGAAACTGGTAAAAATGGCTTTCTATTTCCATCAGGTGATGTTGTTAGTCTAACTGAAATTTTAATATATTATTTAAACAATCCAGAAACAATTGCAGCCGCAAGTAAACAATCACTAGAAAAAGCAATTAATTTCTCGTTACAGGCAGGTGCAGAAAGTTGGATTGAACTTTTTAAAAAAGTAGCTCGATAGTTTGTCTGGGTTACTAATGTTAAAGATTGTTCAACAATTAATTATCACAATTTAATGCGAATCTTATTTGTTAGCAGTAGTTCTGGGTCACGAGGTGGAGGTGAACTCTATTTAATTTATCTGGGGCAAGAACTAGCAAATCGGGGCTATTCTGTGGGATTGTGGTGTTCTCAACATCCGATCATGGATGAATTAGCAAGTTCATTTGGTAGGTTTGGAGAAGTATTGCGATCGCCATACCAAAACACATACAATCTTAAATTAAGATCCTTTACCCATATATTCCCCCAAATAAATCAGAAGATTATTTCTCAGTGGCAAGCATTTAAACCTGATATTATTCATTTCAACAAGCAGAATTTAGAAGATGGTTTAGATTTACTATCCTGGAGTCATTATTTATCAATTCCGTATTTGCTAACCATTCATATTACCCAAACTCAGGACAGCTTAGGGGCATTGTTGGGAAAGTGGCGGGATGTAATAGCCAAAATCTCATTGAGAAAATATAGAGGTTCACTAGTAGCAATTTCCGAACATCGAGGCAAAGAATTAACATCTTTTCTTGCTACCTCATCTCCAACTTCGGAAAAAATAGTTGTTATTCAGAATGGAGTTACAATACCAGAAGAAACAGAACATCTAGTCAAACGGCAAGCATCTCGTTTACAACTAAAACTTCATCCAGAAGAATTATTAATATTAGCAGTGGGAAGAATGGAAGCACAAAAACAACCACTGCTATTTTTGCAATGGGCTAGTCACCTCAAAAGGAATCTACCATCTGCTCGTTTCTTATGGGTGGGAGATGGTCGCTTAACTTCTTCATGGGATCAATGGATTATAGAAAATCATGCCCAAGAGTATATCCAACGCTTAGGCTGGCAAAATGACGTAACACCATATTTAGCAGCCGCAGACGGATTTTTTCATCCTGCGGCCTTTGAAGGTTTACCATTTGCACTATTAGAAGCAATGGCTTGGTCTTTACCCTGTGTAATTACCTCTACTCTGGCGGATGAGTTAAAGTTTCCTCAAGGTGTTTATTTCGTAGCTTCTGAACAAGACCAATTTAAAGGTTTAAAGAATTTTATTAATTCTCAGGAGCGTAATGCAGTAGCAAATATTGGCTATCAAATAGTCAAAGAGCAATTTTCCCTGGAAAAAATGGTAGATACCTACGCATCCCTATATAGCAACATATAGCAATTATAAGTTATTAACTCAACCTAAAAAATAAATTCCCCTATTTGTTTAGGAAAGTCAGGGAACTAAGGCTTTCAACTCTCACAAATTAAATAGGACTAATATTCCTACTCATGAATATTTCCAGTCATCCCTACTATCCAGAACCAGGGTCTACCAATCAAAAAAAACTTTTTCCTAAGGCAACATGGTTCGGCACATTAGCCTTTCTTGCTGGCTTAGTTATTGCATTTACAAGCATCAGCTTCGACTTGAATCCTAGTTTGATGGTACGTCAAGTTGCCATTGACGTAGGGATAGCCATAGGAGTGAGCATATTCTTTGATAGCAGACGGGGATGGAACAATTTGTTTCGAGCCGATTTAGCTTGTATGGTGGCTCTGTATTTCTTAACACTGATTGAATTTTTATATCCACAGACCAAGTTTGATCAACTCTTGACTCCTGAGCAAACAAAGCATGCTCTCGAAGCTCTACTAATAGGATTTGCAGGTTTAGCTATCGGTCGTCATATCAACTTTTTTAAGCCAGCACTACCACACTGGTTAGATTTTAGTAACATCCCTGACAAAGCTTTATTTAGATTCTTCTTAATATCAGCTTTCCTGGCATACTTTTATATGTTGATGTCAGTTGACTTTAACCCAGTGAAACTGATAGAAGCTCTATTAGGACCACGATTTGGTGTCCCTTGGGGACGAGGGCCTTTAGGAGACTGGCGAGTATTTTTATCGGAATTAAAGTTGTTCTCTTTCGTTATACCTTCCCTAGCTGGTATTATTTGGAATCGTCGTCAATCATTTCGTGGTTGGCAGATATTTCTGGTGATGTTTATCTTTGCCTTTACTTTGTTTGAAGGATTTGCCGGAGGAACACGTAATGTCTTGGGATCTTACATTGCTACATTCCTAGGAGGATATTTACTCACATTAAAACGTCCCAATATATTTAAGGTAGTGATTCCTATTGCTATAATGGGCTATTTAATGGTGTTTGCTACCCGTCATATGCTTGGTTTTAGAGAGATGGGAATCAGCCGATATTTAGCAACCGCAGCCTATGATACTCAGAAAGTGCAAGCAACATTAGCTGTTGACTACAACCTAAATAGTATAGGTTTATTGGTGGATGCTTTTCCCACTAAATATGATTTTTTAGGTCTGGAACTTCTGGTAGTATTCTTAACTAAACCAATACCCAGAGTATTATGGCCAGATAAACCAGAAGGTTTGAGTATATCTATTGAAGAAGTTGTAGGTGCTGATGGTTGGACAGTAGCCGCTACTTATGTTGGTGAAAGCTATATGATGGGTGGTATTGTAGCAGTAATATTAATATCCCTTTGTATAGGTGTATTAGCTAATTGGTGGTCTCGTACAGCCGCCTTTAATACTACAGGATACAGTATAGTCGTCAATGCACTGGGCTTTTTTACATCTGTAATTTCTATGCGTAGTTTGATAGCCTTGACAACATCTATGTTACCAGTTCTGGGGCTAATCTTTATTGCTAAAACTTTTCCCGGTTTATTGGGTGTTAAGCGTTTACGTCAAAAGTAGCTGCCACAATAACTTAACTATGGTAGTGTTTTTTAAATGAAAGTTTTACATATAATTCCTTCTATCAGCCCTAAACTCGGTGGTCCAACTCAGGTAGTCTTGAATTTAGTGCAGGCTTTAAGAAAAGAAGGAATTGATGTAGAAATTGCCACAACTAATGACGATGACGGACTGTTGCTAAATGTGCCATTGTTGGAGTGTGTAGAATACCAGGGATTACCAGTTTGGTTTTTTCCCCGTGCAGCTAGAATAAAAGCATTTTTACCTTCTTTGGCATTTACACAGTGGTTGTCGCAAAACATCAAAAATTATGACATTTTAGATAATCACTATTTATTTTCCTATCTTCCTAGCTGTGCTGCTGTTTTTGCCCAGTGGCAACAAGTTCCATACACAGTGAGAATTATGGGACAATTAACGCCTTGGGCATTGGCACAAAGTAAGTTAAAAAAGCAAGTTTACAGTTTTTTAATTGAAAAACGTAATTTAAATCAAGCAGCTGCCATTCACTGTACATCTGTAGGTGAAATGGAGGATGCTATCGCTTTTGGAGTGAAGCCGCCAAAAGTTATTTTACCGCTGGGAGTTAATCCTCCAACATTAATTGGTGATGCTAAGTCTCAATTACAATATCGGTATAATGTTTCTGAGGAAGTTCCTATTATTCTTTTTCTCTCCCGTCTGCACTACAAAAAACGTCCTGAACTTTTAATTCAAACATTAGGTGAGTTAAAAAAACAAGAACAGAACTTCCATTTACTGATTGCTGGTTCTGGACAAGACACGTATGTTCAATCTTTGCAGAAAATGGTCGCATATCTCAATATAACAAACCAAACTTCATTTGTCGGGTTTGTTAGTGGGTATGAAAAAGATTTGTTGTTACAAGGTTCTGATTTGTTTGTACTGCCAACTTATTCGGAAAATTTTGGTATTGCTTTAGCAGAAGCTATGGTGTCCGGTTTACCAATTATCACAACTCCAGGTGTACAAATCGCTCGAGAGCTTGATGAAGCTGAAGCTGGAATAATTGTAGAAGGAGAAATAGGATCTTTAAAAAGTGCGATCGCTGATCTTTTAAAGAATCCCCAATTGCGGGAACAAATGGGTAAAAATGGTCGTCTATTTGCTCTGCAACGCTATTCATGGCAGACAGTTGCTAAACAGTTAGTCTCTACTTACCAAGCTATTGTTAATTGAGAACAAAGGTGACAGGTTAAGGTTAGACTGGGGCTTGCTGCCCCTGCTTACCAAAACAAATCTCTTTGAATGCTACTCACTATCAGGTGGTTGTTAAGACTAACGAAAACACATTGATTCTCATTATGAAGCGGTCGTATTACCTGCTAAAAAAATATTGGATTCTAAGTTTAGCCAGTTTTAGTCTAGTTTTTCTGAGCATTATCCCTATCAGAATTGCGATCGCCTCATACCAAGCACCCCATCCCCAAGCTATCCTTACCCTTGGCGGTGGTCAAGAACGAGAAAAGTTTACAGCTGAATTTGCCCAAGATCATCCTAATTTAGACATTTGGATTTCCAGTGGTATACTCCCAGCCCAAGCCTTTGCTATTTTTGATGAAGTAAGTATTTCCACAGAGCGTATTCACCTTGACTACCGTGCTGTTGATACAGTTACTAACTGTACTACCCTCGTCCACGATTTCCACAACCGCCATATTAAACACATTTATCTAATTACCTCAGATTTTCACCTTCCCAGAGCTAAAACCATAGCTACGCTAGTGCTAGGTAGTCAAGGGATCACCTTTACCCCCATTTCTATTCCCTCCGAACGACCCAGAGAGTCTATCTTTCCCATTGTCCGTGATAGTGGACGCTCTTTATTATGGATTGTATCAGGTCGTACCGGAGCAAGTTTAAACCCTCGTTTTCGTTCTCCATTGTATGTGTCTAGATAAATACACCATTGGCAGTTATACTCCTGGTGCACCCTACCTTTAGAAACTTTTGTGGTACTTTGTTGCTTCACCTTTAGTTGAAATTCATTGGCTGCCAATTTCATCTGTAAAGGTTGGCATACTTAAGCTGTTTGGAGCCATCCTTGTTAAGGGTATGCGTATGTGTGAGTCAAGTTTCCCTAGCGTTTAACTCTTAGAAATCATGTTTGGATGTGCGAAAATACCTAGGTTGATAACCTTGCACCCACAGTTATCGAAAATTAGGAAGGTTAGTTATTTTAACTCTCGGTAGTGTGACTGGACAATCTTTAGAGCCGATGATTAATGTCAACCCATGAAGAAACGGTGAATAGAGCAAGTAGAATATTTTTGTCCTCTTCCCGCACAATATGAATAGTATTTACAAATAATATGAATAGTATTTACAAATAAGCAGTTATACTTTGACTTGAAATATATTTAACCATAAACTACATAACTGAACAGCCAAGGTGTAGAATATAAACATCCTATTTCTGGCATCGAACGATACAGAACAATATTCGCTATTTATCGCTATTGCATTCCAAATTTTGATAAGTCCTTAAGACTAACTGCACAGAGTTAGACTATGAAATTAACACTTGGTGTTCACCCAAATGTCGCAATGAAGGAAAAAAGCTATAAAATAAATTATCTAATTTTAGTTAGAGAACTAAGTATTATTAAGGGTACTAAAGTATAAATATGCCAATAGCTTAGAGCTAGCGGTCAAGGTTATTTGGTTATAATTTTGACAAATAACCAACTTCTAAAGACAAAAAATATTTAACTAATTACTTTTCTAATAGAAATCCATGAACAAGCAGGATGCCAGTAGAATCTCAACATTTAATGAAAATGGTAGACCAATAATTACGCCTGAAATATTGCCATCTCAGAACTTTTCCTACTTTGAATCTGAAGAAGATGAAGGCAGTCTAAGAAATATCTTAGCTCTTGTTCAAAGACGGGTCTTAATAATTGCTGGCGTTGTATCTGTAGTCATGGCTACTGTTATTTATTCAACACTCAACGAAGAAACCATTTATCAAGGCAATTTTCAGATTTTAGTCGAACCGGTTAATACCGACAGTACATTAGGACAAATACCACTGCCTGATTCTACTATCCCTAAATCTAATCTAGATTACGAAAGTCAAATTCAGCTTCTCAGAAGCCAGGAATTGATGAAGGATATTTTGCCAAATTTACAATCTTCCTATCCTGATATTACCTATAAATCACTGCTCAAAAATTTAACTGTTCGACGTTTTGGTTCAACCAAAGTTATAGAAATAAGCTATAAAAACCAAGACCGCAAGAAAATTGAAATAGTATTAAATACACTTTCTAAGTTTTATCTAGAATACAGTTTGGAAAAACGTAAAACCAAGTTAAATCAGGGAGTTCAATTCGTTGAAAAACAATTACCTGCTATCAGAAATCGGGTAGCTCAATTGCAACAACAACTGCAAATATTCCGACAAAGATACGATTTTCTTGATCCAGAAAACCAGTCTGGTGTAGTTGCAACACAACTCCAACAATTGGAAGAGCAGCGACTAGGAATTGATCAACAATTAGCTACAGCACGAGCTACTTATGTAGGCTTATCAACAGCACAAGGACAACAGGCAACCTTAAATGAAGCGCCCATATATAGTCAATTAGTATCTCAATTGCGGGAGTTGGAAGCTCAGCTATCTGGAGAATTAGCACGTTTTCAACCGGATAGTCCATCCATATCAGTTTTAGAAGAAAAAAGACAAAATATTTTGCCTCTCATAGAAGACGAGCAAAAGCGGTATATAGGGTTAAAATTAGCTGAAGCAATTACTCTAATTCAGAAACTAGAGGTACAAAGTCAAGAACTGGCTAAAGTAGAAAGGCAAACAAAAATTAAACTTGAGCAATTACCAATTTTAGCCAGACAATACAGCGAAATTCAGCGGAATTTGCAACTAGCAAATGAAAGTCTCAATCGGTTTTTAGCTACTCGTGAAAGCCTGGTAATTCAAGTAGCTCAAACAGAATTGCCGTGGGAATTAATACAACCACCAAATCAAGGTGAATTACCTATATTACCAAATATACCCCGGAATTTATTAATGGGATTATTCAGTAGTTTAGCTTTGGGAATCGCTATTGGCTTCCTTTTAGAAAAACTAGATAATACGTATCATGATATTGGCAGTCTGAAGGAAAAAATAAAATTGCCCTTCCTGGGAACTCTTCCCATCGACAGAAGCGTTGCAGGTTATCAACCTTCTTACCTCAATTTCACTTCTGGTTCAGAATCCGAATCACGTAAGCGATCTGAAGTAAATGGTTGGTTATCTAATCTTTTCCGTGGTCAGAGTAAAGTCTATAACTATTATGGACAAGGGCTATTTTGGGAATCATTACAGGTTCTTTATGCCAATATTCAACTGCTCAATTCTGATCAACCAATTCGTTCTTTAACTATTTCTTCCACTATGCCAGGAGATGGGAAAACCACAGTTTCTTTCCATCTTGCACAAATAGCAGCAGCCTTGGGGAAACGAGTCTTACTTGTAGATGGTGACTTACGACGCGCCCAGGTTCATAAATTATCAAATTTGCAGAATTTGTCAGGTTTAAGTAATGTTCTTACTTCCAATATGCCAGTTGAACAGGTGATTCAACAATTACCTCAGATGAGTTCATTATCTGTAATTACGGCTGGTTCAGTCCCACCAGATCCAGCCAGATTGCTGGCATCAGATAAGATGAAACAACTGATGGAATACTTCAATGAGAATTTTGATTTGGTAATTTATGATGCTCCTCCCATGCTGGGGCTAGTTGATGCCAGACTACTAGCACCTCAGACTGATGGTATGCTGCTGGTGGTGAGGATAGACAAAACAGACAAGTCAGCTCTGATGCAACTTCAGGATAGCTTGATCAACTCTCCCATCAATGTCTTAGGTGTGGTTGCTAACGGGGATAAGCAAAAACTTACTAGTTACAATTACTACTATTGTCCTGGTAGGGAAGCTAGATAACCTTAATTGTGGCTGGTTTACTCAGCTGAAGGATGCTTGTAGGGCTAGATTTAGCCCGCCACAGGCATCCTATTTTTATAGGGTGCTGTCGGTGATAGGTTTCCTTAAACACGCTTTATAGGAATCCTATTTGATTTTTTGATTTTTGCGAATTACACTTCCAAAAATGTGAGTTAATGAATAATGAGGGTAACAAGTTTGACAAAAATATACTTGCCCAAAGTTTTGAACCTTGGACAAGTATTCATAAAAAAAATTATTACTTATTCAAACTTACGACCCATAGGCGTAGCCCGTTATAAATGTCGTTCGATAGAAAAGTAGTATAAATTCAAACTCTAATGATAATGATTCTGTGTTTAAGGTAAAAATGTTGAGGGGCGACAAAGAACCTACAAAGCTTCCTGTATAAGGGTTATAGCCTTTAGAGCCTACTGATAAAATGTCCACTTATTGCGGATAAAACTGATGAGTTGTTCCATTGACAAGACCATTCTCTTCATATCGTCAGGGTTTATGCTGACGTAGCCGCCTGATAACTGCATAGTTAATTGTCAATAAGCACCGTTTTTTTATCAATTTTTTCAAGGGGCCTATCAAGTAAAATCTTTGTCCTGTGATGGTTTCACCTTGCTTGTCACCCCCTCAAGCAAAAATGTTTATGAATCGGGAAATACTCATCAAAATCGGAGATTAACCTAAGAGTTGACGTTTAATTATTGTTTGTCAAATCTACGCATCAAGAATTAACACCCAAGTCACTATCAACTTTTTATTAGTCGTTGTCCCATTCTTCCCGACCTATTAAATCCCCAATACGATCACGCAATAAAAAGTCACATTTCTCCAATTCACATTCAACACAAACCCACTCTCTCGCTGGGATATATTGACAGAGTGTATATATTGGTTGTTGACGGCTCACCATTCCCTTTTGCACCAGTCGGCGTGCTTCGTCCTGGATTACGTCTAGAGAGTAGTAATTTATAGAAGGCACCGTATTCACACTCATTGTTTTTACTCACAAATTTAGATTTAGATAGTATTCCCAATACTAATCAGGAACAAAAATGACGATAATTTAGACCTGTGGCTAGGTTTTGTAGTTTGCTATACGGAACTCTTATCATTTTGACGCTATACATCTGTAAATTATCTAAAGAAACATTAAGTTTGTCAAGGATTGATAACGTTTTTTATAACTCTCCTTCATATTATTAACGCCAAAGCAGCTAACTAGGCTGAATGGTAATACATACCAATACCTGTCGGTTAAGGGGAAAAGGGCTAAAATTTTTCTTTACCCTTGAAACTTTTCCCTGCTCTTGCAAAATATACTTTTCCAATCTTGTCTACTAATTAACAGATTTAACACCTTGATATCTATATATCTATGGTCACGATTTGATTTAGTGCTTTCAACTAAGTGGTATAAAAAATCGCTTACCGATTAAATAATCATTATAAAGACTTTGCTCACAATACTACGTTTTTTCCATAAACAATCAACCAGCTATCTTGTAATGGAATCTATGGCTGGTGACAATTTATAGGGTAAAAACTTTGCTTGTATCTAAGTTGATGTCCTAAGGGAGCAACACGATTTTGTGAGGTGGGGCAAAAAGTATGCTTTTAACTACGCCAACCACAGACATCGCTAAAATATTTTTCTAGAATTAAAGTAAAATAAATCACATCAAATAAGTAAAATTGCAAGACAAAGTATCTTCTCAAAATATCGTAAGAAGACTTGCACTCAATAATTTGTGGCTGGTGGGAATAAGCTGATTACGTCAGTAATCAAATAAGCAGGTATTGATTAGTATAGAAAATTCTGTTAAATGGGAGTTGTAGGTCTAAAATATTAGACAGTTTGAAGATGGATAAAAGAGGTAAAAATGGAATTACAGAAATTATGCCAACTTCCAGCTATCCATTGACAACGAAAATGTAACATAATTTCCGCATTTTCTTCTAACCAAAATCTACTGTTTCCTTTCATTCTTAAATTGACAACTTGTATGTATACAATATTTTAATTGTACGGTAAATGATTTTTATCGATACCTGTTTTGGGTTTAGCGATAGCACACTTTTTGCCCCACCTTACAACATAGCGTTGCTCCCATGTCCTAACTACCTTGGCAGTTTCTATATAAATTATTGCTGATTACTAATATTAAAATATTAAGTTACAATTAAGTAACATGAGTAAATTTTTTGGACACCTGTTTATTAACAATTTTTTAACCTGTACTACCTTGAATAATTTATTCTTATCATATTCTATGCATGGAATCAAACTAATAAATAATTCCTTAAACTTTTAATTGACTGCAAAAGACAAAAACCTGGATAAAACCCAGGCTTTCGATGAAATAAAGGCTAAATTTAAGTTAATTTTTCAGAAAAATCTTGGTCATCTTCCTGTGTGCTTTCCAGTGAACGCTCCTGCTGGAGTTGGTTTAATAGACTGAGCACTTTAGTACCTCGTTCAAGAGAGCGATCTTCAACAAATATCACTTCTGGAGTGCGACGTAGCCTTACCCTAGCACCCAGTTCACTGCGAACATAACCAGTCGCTGATTTTAAGCCAGCCATTGTTTCAGCCTTTGCTTCCTGGGTCCCATAAATACTGACGAAGATTTTGGCGTGTTGCAAATCACCGGAAACATCCACATCGGTGACACTTACCATTCCCGTCCCCACACGGTCATCCTTAATACCGTTGAGCAACATTTGGCTAACTTCTCGTTTAATTAATTCAGCAACGCGGGAAACGCGCCGATTTGTAGCCATATAAATTCCGCCTTCTCACAGAGGTTGTATGATATAAATAGATGAAAAATAGCTAGGACAGTGCTTGCGGCTGATAACACCAACAGCAAGAGTCAGTGAGGCTAAAACCCGGTAAAGCTATTGTCTAATGTCTAAATTGTACTCAAGCCCAGCATAGCCCGAATAGTAAGCGTTAGAAAAACCAGACTACCTGCAAACAAGCCTACAAGGGCTATTAAGGTGACTGGGCGTTTAAACAGCTGCATTAATTGCTCAAAGGTATTCAGAAAAAGACCTAAGACAATAGTAATCAAGTAGCGGGGGTAGCGAAATACGTTATCCCAAAATCCGTCAAACATTTGAATATAGACTGCCTTGTTATAAACTGTAGTTTCTTGTCAGGTGCTTATTTAACTTAATTGTAATCTATAGTGCTGAAAATCGCTCAATTCATATAAAATATCATTTGTTATATTATATTGGTTTTATTTTTAGTGGCTTAGTAGGTTAGTTTTATTTTAATCACAAGTACATGATAAGTCAAATCCCCAAAAAAACTTGTCCACGTCCCTTTTTGAAGTGGGCAGGGGGTAAAAGTGGGTTAATTCAGCAATATCAGCAATATTTTCCCACAAATTACCAAACTTACTATGAACCCTTTTTAGGAGGAGGGGCTGTTTTTTTTCATCTGCGACCAACTAAAGCTATTTTAACTGATATTAATACCGACTTAATTACTACTTACCGCTGCGTTAGAGATAATGTTGAAGAATTAATTGAACTTCTTCAAAAACATAAAAACCTACATAATCGAGAGTATTATTATGAAGTACGTTCTGATCTTAAAAGCACGGATATAGAAAAAGCGGCTCGCTTTATTTACCTGAATAAAACCTGTTTTAATGGTTTATATCGGGTCAATTCCCAAGGTAAATTTAACGTCCCTGTAGGTAAATACAAAAATCCTGGTATCTGTCAAGAAGATATATTAAAAATTGCATCACAAGAACTTTCTCTAGCTGAGATTAAACAAGCTGATTTTACAGAAGTATTAAAATATGCGAAAACCAGTGATGATTTTGTGTTTTTTGATCCTCCATACTGTCCTGTAAGTCAAACTAGCTATTTTACAGCTTACAGTCGATATTCTTTTGGTGAAACTCAGCAATTTCAACTAAGAGATGTAGTTATTGAATTAGCTAAACGCGGTGTAAAAGTTATGCTGTCTAATTCAGATTGTGAATTTATTCGTAATATTTATAGTAATTTTAATCTTCAGACGATAATAGCAGTAAGATCAATTAATTCTAATCCTAAAAAGCGTGGAAATATTAATGAAGTTTTAGTAACTTCCTATTAAAGATTTGTGTTATCCCAAATAATAAATGAAGTTAATTCATAAACTCCCAGCAAATTATTGTTGCTGCCAACTTGTGTTTTTAACCAATTAATTACACCTGGTTTGATACCTCCACCATTAATCAAAACAGTTGTTGGTACAGGATAGTAATTTTCAATGTTTGCGTTTACATAAGGAAGCTTTTCATCACTGAACCACTACTATTTTGCCATTTAGATTCAACGATTAAACTGGAAGGATATGAAACAGAACCAATGATGTTGAAATCTACAAATATACCGGTACTATAAATTCCCTTACCTATGTGAACCTGCGTTGCATATCTTTTTGGGAAATTGGTACAAGTTAAAAGAGATTCAAGACGTTGTTTATTTTTTACTTGCTCTCCCAAGTTGATGTATCCATGCCCTGCTAAGGTTCCTTCTAAAGTTGTTGCTAAACTTTTTCCAGACTTATTGGCCTGTCCCCCTTGAGTCATAAGTCATACTCAAATCCTCTGCGAAAAGTCATATTTATTCTAGTATTCCACAAAAGCAGTCGTAAAGGGTAATAGGAATTCAAAATTAAGAAGGTCAGATCAAATTTGAGTATTTGGATAAAAAAAATATGATAAGTTTGTACTTGAGAACCAATGTATTTATTAAAGTCTAGATTTTAAAATCTAAAAAAATCTAAAATATCTATTCCCTAACTTCTTCTCTAATTCTCCCTTTACCTGGGGAGAAATAGAGGAGATATTTGTTTTGTAGGAACAGGTGTATGAGGTGGTGAGGTATTTAGATAAATTTAGCAATTTCACCTTAGCTTCAGCAGGTTTTAACTTCAGCATGACCATTGCGGATAGCCCATGCCAGTTCTAGCATTTGAGTCCAGCGTTTTTGTAGTTGTTTAGGGGTACATTGGACAGCTTTAGCGATCGCTTGATCATTCTCCATTAAAGTTTTTAGCTGAAAGATTTGCTGTTGCTGTTCTGTGAGTTGATTCCAAAAAGCATCCCACTGCTGAGAAGATAAACCCAACTTATGTTCTAAACCAGCACCCAGCCATTGATGTACTAGTTGCCAGTGGTGTTGTTTAGCAAACTTCTCAACGTGATACTTAAAGCGTTGTTGCAAATAATCGCGCTGACGGCTAGTTAATCCTAAAATTTGGTCAATTTCCGGTGCTGAGAGATCCTGAAGTTTAAGAGACAGGTAATCCATGCAATCAGCTTGACCTTGAGATTCCAGATATTTCATCAACTCTGTAATCACGCGATCGCGTTCCGACTCCTCAGATGGATCAAAATTAGGTTTAGCAACCATCTGTGATCTAATTTGTTGCACCGCCAAATTACGTTGATAAGATTCTGCCTCTTCAGTCTTAGCCGAATCCACAGCCATTTCAATATCTACAGTCGTTTCTTGGGGTTGACGACGAGCAAAACCTTGAGCGCGTAACACAATCAACTGTTGATTAGCACCACCAGGTAAATTAATCCGCCGTTTAGCATACTGCTCCGTAAAGGCCATATACTCAGCTAATTGTAGTTGAGTACGTGGTGTGTAATCTTCAGCTAATTCATTTTCTCTGCGAAAAGCTTTAATCGCTTCAATATAAAAAGCTTGCAGAAAATCTTCAATCAGATTGTAACGAGCTTCAAAACCTAATTCTGAGCCAGCAACAGTAACATGGCGATAAACAATAGCACCTAAACTACTATGTAATTCTACACGCCCTTGTTTTGAGCCTAATTGATAGTAACGCAGGCACTTTTGTAAACGGTGTCTTGCTAAAGTAATCTGCCAAGACCTAACTTGCCCTGAAGTTTGGATGCGGGAACTTTTATCACATATCCGTTCTACTTCTTTAGCTATGCGTTTAGTTACAGCTTGCACACATCCAGTTGAAGCTTTTACTTGAGTCTGCATTTCCTGACAAAGCAGTTGTACTAAAGTCTCAGAGTTAATATCTGATAAGTCTTCGGTTGAAATATCACCATCAAAAGCAGGTGTGGAATTTGGCAGATTGACGAGGTTAGCTTTCATGACTTTTCCTGAAATTGGTATTGCACCTTAACTAAAACGCAGACACAGTATTTAAGCACAGTCATAACTGGATAATTTTGTTGGTATTGATTCATCAAAACTTACCTTTTATGATATTTACTTATAACACTGTAATAAATTTCACAAGTTAAGGGCTTATCAAGTGTGTCGCTTTTTTGATCAGCAACTAGATCAAAGGTGAGACATCGGCTTTGAGTAGGCGCTACAATTAGTCCAAACCCTAGCAATGCCAAGATTTGCTGCCATCCCTTTTCCCGTGATCCCAGCATCTTTTTGTATGACAATTTCAAAATTGGAGTATGTTTATCACAATTTGCGAAACAGAGGGTTGCATCTGTAAGGCTTAATTATTATACCCAGGCTGCTGCTGCTTCCCAACCTAACCCCCTCCGTGTAATGACTGGTTCTTCATCCGTCAGGTCTAAAATGGTAGAAACATGATACGTAGGTTCTTCACCTGTATCTATAATAATGTCCACCAAGTTATCCAAACGGTCAAATAGCTCTACCCGCGACATAATATTTTCTGAATCTAATTCAGCTATTTCATCGTCTATGTCCTTGGGTGGTAAATGTGCCGAAGTGGAAATAATCGGATTTCCTAAGGCTTCCAGCAATGCCAAACATACAGTATGGTCTGGCACTCTAATTCCTGTGGTTTTTCGCTTGGGATTTTGTACCAGTCGCGGCACTAACTTGGTTGCAGGTAGCAAAAAAGTGTAGGAACCTGGTATCAAACGCTTTATAATCCGATAGGCTGTATCACTTACGAAGGCATAAGTTGCCACATTAGAAAGCGAAGGACATAAAAATGTCAATGGTTTATCATTCGCTAACTGCTTAATTTGCCGCACTCTTTCCACTGCCGACTTGGCATTCAAATCACAACCAATTGCATAGACTGTATCAGTAGGGTAGAGCATGATAGCGCCACTAGAAAGCGCCAACTTTATATCCTCTATACGACGGTTTTGAGGATTATCAGGATGAATTGCAAAAGTTTTGGCCATAACCTGATTGGGGACTGGGGAAATTAACCTTTTACTTTTTACCTTTTGCCTTTTCCCACTGACAACTGACAACTGATAACTGACCAATTTTATGAAAAAAATTGCTTATCTTCAATGTCCAACAGGAATTTCCGGTGATATGTGCCTGGGTTCGTTGGTAAGTCTGGGTGTTCCAGTAGAGTATTTAGTAGAAAAACTTAATGCTTTGGGAATTGAGCAGGAATACCAATTACGAGCAGAACTTGTTCATCGGCAGACTCAGCAAGCTACTAAAATCCATGTCGATTTAGTACACCACCAGCATTATCACCATCACCATCATGGCCGCCATCTACCAGAAATAGAGAAGATGATTCTCAAAGCTAAATTGCCATCACAGGCACAAGCTTGGAGTTTAGCTGTATTCCGCCAGTTAGCAGTGGCAGAGGGAGCGGTACATGGCATTGAACCAGAAAAAGTTCACTTTCATGAGGTGGGCGCTGTAGACACGATTGTAGATATTGTTGGTACTTGCTTGGGGTTGGATTGGTTAGGTATCGACAGCAATCAGGAAGGATTACCTTTGATATACTGCTCACCGTTTCCGACTGGTGGGGGAACTGTTCGCGCTGCACATGGTCAAATGGCAGTACCAGTACCAGTAGTATTGAAGTTGTGGGAAATGCGGAGTTGTCCAGTTTATAGTAATGGTATTGAGAAAGAACTAGTAACACCAACAGGGGCAGCGATCGCAACTACCTTAGCTAGAAGTTTTAGTTCACCACCTCCAATTATCCTCAAACAAGTGGGACTAGGAGCAGGTTCTCTCGATTTACTCATCCCCAATATACTACGACTCTGGATCGGTGAAAGTGTAAATGAAAAGACAAATATTCCTGATTTTGCTAATACTAGTCCTAACTTAGAAATCATCTCTGTCCTAGAAACTCAAATTGATGACTTAAATCCCCAAGCTATTGGCTATGTCTTTGATGCTTTATTTGCCGCTGGGGCAGTGGATGTCTTTACTCAAAGTATAGGAATGAAAAAATCCCGTCCAGGGCTTTTGTTGACTGTAATTTGTTATCCAGAACATTTAGCCAGTTGTGAGGAGATTTTATTCCGCGAAACCACTACTTTAGGAATTCGTCGGACTACTGAACAACGGACTATTTTACAACGGGAAATACAACAAGTAAAAACGCCTTATGGTAATGTGCGTGTGAAAGTGGCCTGGAAAGGACAAGCAACAGAAAAAAGTATTACTAACGTGCAGCCAGAATATGAAGATTGTGCAGACTTAGCACGAAAACATAATATTCCCTGGCGTGAAATTCAACGTTTGGCGTTACATAATTGGTATTGTCAAACTTAACTCTCAAGAAACACAGATTTAGGGGATAAAAACTAGTCTTATTGAAGACATTGAGTAGAAAAATAGTGGGCAATGTCCACCTGAACAACATGAAGTTAATTTCAATCAGATCCTTTTAAAGTTCTATTGACTGCTTCTCCTACATCTTCAGTTCTGCGTTGAATATTTTTACCAACATCTTCAGTTGCACGCTGTAAATTTTTGGTTAAACCTTTGGCAGCATTTTCAACATTTTCTTGAAGATTTTCTACTCCTCTTTTAGTCCCTTTAGTTACTCCTTCTCTCACTTCTTTGGCTGAACTTCCCACATCTTCACCTAAATTTTTTACTCTCTCACTAAAAGGTGTTCCTTCCCGATAATTACGGACATATTGATCGGTAGTATCAATTCCTTTACGTTCAATGTTTCTCTGAGCATTTTCTATTAATGCATCTGCTCTATCTCTAGCTGATTTCTGTGCTTCTCCTGATCTAGGATCTACATCACTAAAATTGTTCATTCCCCCTTGATATTGAGAAATAGGATAATCTTTTGTGGGGTCATATCTTTGCACATTTGGCGGTTGTCCCGCAGGTTGAGGTGGTTGTCCGGCTATAGTAGGATGATTACAGGCTTGGACTAAAAATAGAAAAGTTGCTGCCAGAAATACCTTTATGATTTTCAGTGGGTGTAGATTATGTACCCAAGTAATTAATTTCTTCATCTTCTTCTCCTTGTATTTTATTATCTGATTTAAAAATTGAAGTTCTATTTGCCTACGACTGGATTTTCCTGTAATTTAGGTTTAGCACTGGCTTCATCTGCTTTCTCTTTTAAAAATCCTGAAGCTTTTTCAACTGACTCTGTGACAGTTTCCATTCGCTCTTGAATGCGAGTTTTTATATCTGTTTCATGCTGAATTAATCCACCTGGCTCAGAATGTTTGAATTCTTCTTATGTGATAATTGGTATTTATGCTTCTTTCCTAACCCTACCTGAAGGTTTTTCTGCACCAGGGTAAAGAATTTCTGCTTCTTTATTTACTGCTAGTAATAATTGTGATGTTAAAGCTAAACTAGCTTGATCATCCTCTGAATTCCCCTGTTCAGCAGTTACTTTTGGGTCAGTGGACATTCGCAAATTTGTATATTTGTCACCCCTTATCTAATAAGGATTATTTGCTCCACCAGCTTGCACAGGAGTACTTTTGGGTACACCTTGAGCATTTACTCCACTACAAGCGCTGTTAACTATCAACAATATTCCAGCTACAAGGATAGTTATAATTTGCCGTATTTGCAATTTTCTACAGAAATCTATCAAGTATTTCACTTTTTCCTCCTTATCCAGGATTAAACTTCAATTAGCTGTCAGATTATTAATTTACACAGCCAATATTTACATATATTTGGTAGAGGCTTAAGTTATTAACATCAACAACATTTACCAACTTAAAAAAATAAAACCCTATCAACCTCTAGCGTAGGTCACATTCTACTTTTGAAAAAATTACAATTTTATCTAACTATAGAGAGATATTATTTAATATAATAATTTCGGCAATTTAACGGTTAAATTCTACTCATGAAAAAAGTTTTACGCTGGTTCATTTTGGGGGTAACACTGTTTTTTTTAGGAAAAGCCTTAAAGGATAATTGGTTAGAAGTGAGTTCTATCCGTATTGATGCAGCAGGATGGCCAAGTTTGGCAGTTGCAACAGGTGTAACTTTACTTGCACATACGTGGGCTGGTTGGATATGGACTTGGGTGTTGCAAGAGTTAAATCAATCTGTATCATCGCCTCAGTTTATCCAAGTTTACCTAAAGACGAATATAGCTAAGTATTTACCTGGTAATGTTTGGCATTACTATGGACGAGTTTTAGCGGCTAAAAATGCTAATGTTTCTGCGGGTGCAGCGACTCTAAGTGTTTTACTAGAACCCTTACTTATGGCTACTGCAGCTTTGATTATTGTTGTTTTATTTGGTAGTCAATTAGCAGTAGATAATACTAATTTTGTGATCCAAATTCTGCAAATTGTAATTTTATTTGTGGTGCTTGGTACTGTTCATCCTTGGTTTTTGAACCTATTGATTCGCTTTTTATATAGGTTTAAGAATAAAAAATCTGACCCTGAAAATCAGTCTATTAGTAGTTTAAGTGTTGAACGCTATCCTCTACGTCCTTTGTTGGGAGAATTAGTTTTTTTAGGATTGCGTGGAAGTGGATTTATATTAACTATGTATGCTCTAGGTCCGTTAAAATTGAGCCAAATTCCTTTATTACTGGGTGCTTTTAGTTTTGCTTGGGTGCTAGGATTAGTTGTTCCTGGCGCACCTGGTGGTTTGGGAGTGTTTGAAGCAACGGCTATAGGAATTTTACAGCATCATTTCCCTGCTGCTTTGGTAATAAGTGCCATCGCACTCTATCGTCTCATTAGTATTTTCGCAGAAATTGCTGGGGCTGTTTTCGCTTCCCTCGATGAACGCCTTGCTAGTTAATAAGAAAAAATGTTAATAAGAAAAAATGGGTAAACAGTTTTTACTACCATTTACCAATCCTCTCATTTTGAACTTTTTTAATGGGGGTGGGGGGACTTGAACCCCCACGACTTTTTACAGTCAACGGATTTTCATTCTCTCGCAGCTTTCACTACTGCCTTGTTGCTTAAGCAACTTCAGGCTTTGAGAATTGGACTCTCCCTTTACCCTCGGCTTTACGTTAGGGTAGCTCCCGTCGAGTCTCTGCACCTTCCCAGAATTTTGAATTTGGGATTTTAAATTTTGGGTTTAACTCCAAAATCAAATCTCAAGTCTAAATTTTCTGGGCTTGGCTCAGGATTGCCATATCTATAAACAGATTTAGGTTTCCCTGAATTTGAGAGCTTCCACTTAAAAGATTTCTCTATCAAGGCTCAGTTTTCTAAGTCCGTAGCGTCTACCATTCCGCCACACCCCCAAAGGGTTTCCGGTGTCTCGAGTTCCAAAACCTCCTTATCTATTTTACCATTAGTTGTATCTTTTGTGCAAGTAGTTTGAGAAATTTTGTTCTTAAACAGGATTTTTCTTCTTATCTAGCACCTAATCGCTTTTTGTTCCAAAATTCGATTATATCATAATCCTAGCTGTAATTTGCGATTATGACAAGTAGTTGAAAAATTTATTTGCTTTTCCAGCAAAACCTATCAGTGATACTTCGCTGAGTCTGACAGTTCATCATATTATGGGGAGTAGATGCACCAAATAGTCTTCTCAAATCCGACAAAGAATTATGGTTGTAGCACTACTTTATCTGATTTTGGCCGGAGCTTATCTTCTGGTAGTACCAATGGCTGTGATGCTTTACCTAAAGCTGCGGTGGTATACGGCTAGTTCTATAGAGCGTGGGTTTATGTACTTTTTAGTGTTCTTCTTCTTTCCGGGTCTGTTGCTGCTCTCACCAATTGCAAATTTTCGACCCCGGCGCAGACAGATTGTTTAATTTAGATTTGGTAGGTCATTACTCTCATGCGACGCATTGACGCAATCGGAATTACTTTTGGCATTTTTATGGCTGGTGGCTTGGCCTATGCAATATTGCAGCTGGTCGGTTTAGATGGTCAAAGTGCTGGTATTTGGAGCCAAGCTTTACTGGTTGTGGGTTTGATTGGTTGGTTAGCTACCTATCTTTTCCGTGCAGGGAGTAAAAAAACGACCTACCATCAACAACGGGAAGAGTATGAAAAGGCGTTCCTACAAAAGCAATTGGATGAACTGACTCCTGAAGAATTAGCGAAAATCCAAGCTGAAATAGAATTAGGTGACAAGTAAATGGACGCTGGGGACTGGGGCTGGGATTGGGAATATAACCAACTACCACTGACTACTGACTAACGACTAATGACTAATGACTACTACAATTTCTCGTTGTTTTGAAACTCTCAGACGGAATCACGAGTGCGCTCTGATTCCGTTTATTACTGCTGGTGATCCTGATTTAGAAACTACTGCTAAGGCTTTGCAAGTTCTAGATCGTTCTGGTGCAGATATTATTGAGTTGGGTGTTCCCTATTCTGATCCTTTAGCAGATGGTCCTGTGATTCAAGCGGCTGCTACCCGTGCATTGGAGAGGGGTACTACTTTGGATCAGGTGTTGGCAATGCTACATGCAACTACTCCTGGTTTACAAGCGCCAATTATTTTATTTACTTACTACAACCCGATATTGCATCGAGGAATTCAGAAGTTTCTGGAACAAATTAAGGCTGCTGGTGTAGCGGGTTTGGTTGTTCCTGATTTACCTCTGGAAGAGGCGGCAGGGTTGTTAGAACTAGCTTCTGAGGTTGGGATTGATTTAACTCTGTTAGTCGCTCCTACAAGTTCTACCCAGAGGATAAAAGCGATCGCTCGTGCTTCCCAAGGATTTATCTATTTGGTGAGTGTAATTGGTGTGACGGGAATGCGAAACCAAATGGAAAGCCGAGTTTCTGATTTACTCACACAAATTCGCTCTGTCACAGATAAACCTATTGGTGTGGGCTTTGGTATTTGCGACACGGAACAAGCACGTCAAGTCCGGGAATGGGGCGCAGATGCAGCGATTGTCGGGAGTGCTATTGTCAAGCGGTTGGCAGAAGGAACACCGGAAGCAGGACTTGATGCGATCGCAGAATTTTGCCACAATCTGAAGTCAGGTATCAAAACTACCTCTTGATGATTTGGGAAAAGTAGATTAAAAAAGGTAACAGCGTAGTTTTTTTATCATCTATATAGTGGACAATTTGGCTGATATAGTTTTGAATGTTAACAGCACATACCAGGCTGAAAAAAAACTACCTGATAAATTTGCTTATAATTTGAGTTTTATGTGAATTGAAACAGGCAAGACATTATGAGTGTGAGAGCGAGTCAGTTAAAATCAAGTTATGCTACCGTCGGAGTTGAGGGGTAAAAACGATGAGTGAAAGTATGGCATTTATCGGCGGAGTTGCTGTAGCTGGTCTGGCGGCTCTCCTACTGCTGAAAGGAACAAACACCCCAATACAATCTAACTTCGCTGCTGCTCCACAAATGCCAGCCACATTTGTAGCACCCCAGGTTATGCAGCAGCCCATACAGTATCCACCTTACGGACAAACAGTATATACAAATCAACAACCCGTAGCGCCCAATTCCAGCCAGAGTCCGGAAGTGGAAAAGTTGAATACGCAGTTAGAAAAGCTGAAAGCTGACAACGAACAAATACGGATACAAAATATCCAATTACAGGGTCAATTACAAAATTTCACCCAACAGCAGTGGCAGTTAGCCCAACAGCAAAATCAACCAAGAGTAGCTGCACTACCTCCTGAACAAAATCGCTGGTGGTCTTCACCCATCATTTGGGCTGTGGGAGGAGCTACACTCACTATTGGTGGTGGTGTTGTTGTGGCTGGAGTCTTATCTTTATTTTCTCCCAAGCAACGTCCTACTCGCACTGTGCAGGTGATTCACCCCTACAATGGACCGACACCACCTTTGACTAATGTACGACGGGCTGAATTTTTACCATCCTCACGTCCAGAAGCTAGACGAGTAGTGGAGAATGCGGAATACGACGAACTACACTAACAGGTTGGTAATTGCTAATGGGTAATTGCTAATGGGTAAAATATCATTTCCATTACCATGCAGTTAAAAGGTGTTTTCAGGCTTGTCTGTATCACTAGGGGCTTTTGTAGTGGTTGTTGTCTTTTCATAGATTTTCTTATCTTCCTTGGGAAGAACTTGTTTAGCAGCATTTTCCGCTGCTTGCTTAAATATTGGGTCTAATTTATCTTGCCAGTATTTAATATTGGGTAACTTTTCTGGATGATCTCGATAAGCTACGACTTTATCCCATTGGCCGTTATCAATGGCTCGGTTAATTTCATTAGCAAGTGCTTCTGCCTTTTCCCAATCTTTTTGCCATTGATTCATAATTTCAACAGTTTCTTTGATTCCTGAAGCAGCATTAGCTGGAACTGATTTGAGAATTGCGATCGCACCATTTACATCACCTGACTCAAACTTCTGTCTGGCACGTCCTACTATTTTCTGTTTGTCCTCATTAGCTGGCTTTCTCTCAGTTTCAGAAGTTGATTGATCAGATATTTCCGGTTTGGAAGTAAATACAGTAATTGGTTCTGGTTGTGGTGTAGGAATTGGTCGAGATGCGATTAAAGGCTGATCATCTACGGTTTGAATGGAAATTCCTTGATCCCTTAAACAAGAAATCCATTGATCATTATTAGAAATCACATCTGAATGCGCCCAAGCCAAACGTCCAGATTTTAGTTTCAGTTCTATCCAACCACGTTTTGTGCGCTTACCAGTAATATCAAATTCACTAGCATCACCAACTATTTTTAAAATATTATCAGAATTGATACCACTCGGTTCAGAACGGATATTAGAATTAGCTGTGACTACAGCCAAGCAGTTTTTCTTACTACTTCTTGCTGTCCAATTAGCAGCTATATTTTTCACATTGGGATATAAATTTGTGACCAAAGCCGCTGCACTACCTGCTAATAAGATGCCAATAATTAAAGGTAATGGATCAGGTTTACTAGATTCTGTAAGAGGTTTATTAACTGCATTGTTAATTACAGGATTAGTAGGGGCTACAGCGACAGTGTGCTGTGAAACAACTTGAGATGGGGGTGGGAAAGATGGAGATTTGCGGGCTTTGTAGCTAAGTTGTTTCGGAGCTTCTGAAGATAAGGAATATCCAGAGGTAAGATTCAGAAAATCTCTACACGCTTGCAGTGCTTCTGTAGCTGTTTGGTAGCGGTCTTTGAAGTGATAACGGACCATCTTACTTAAGATTTCTGCCAAGTGGTAGTTAACAGGAAGAAAATGCTGCCAGAGAATTTCACCGGTATTAGGATCTTCTTGTAATTGCTTGGCTGGTACTCCGGTTAAGGTTTGAATACCAATAATCCCCAAGGAATAAATATCACTATTAGGACGGGGTTTACCTTGTCCCTGTTCTGTAGGCATATAGCCAGGTGTACCAATAGCTACAGTAGCACTAGTCTGTGCGGCAACTGTGACTAAAGGCGATCTCAATTGTTTGACTGCTCCAAAGTCTACCAAAACCAATCTATAATCACAAGACCGACGAATTATATTATCTGGCTTAACATCCCGGTGAATCACACCTTGTTGATGGACAAATTCTAAAATACCCAGAACTTCCAGCAACATTTGCATGACTTGGCTTTCACTCCAAGGTTGGCCGGGGATTAGTTCTTCACTTAGGGTATGTCCATCAATGTATTCTTGGACTAAGAAAAATTCTTGATTTTCGTCAAGATAAGCGAGTAGCCTGGGTATTTGGTCATGATTACCTAGCTTTTCTAAAGTTTCCGCTTCGTTATTGAATAGATGTTTAGCAGTTTCAAAAATTTTGGGATCTGTGCTAGCTGATCTGAGGTGTTTGACGACGCAAATGGGATTACCAGGTCGTCTAGTATCTTGGGCAATATAAGTTTGACCAAATCCTCCCGTTGCCAAAATGCGTATGACTTGGTATCGATGGTCTAGTAGTTTGCCTATCATAATTCCCTCCCCAGTTTTAATACCTAATTTTCCAGTTGGTAGTCAATATCTCCAAATTTTCTCCTAAGAAATCCACTATCTTGAGAAAAGATTTAGAGTAAAAACGCAGTTCTTTAATAAAACCAACAAATTCTTTCTTTTCTTTTAGTATCTCTGTTAACTAGCAATGCCACCTAAGATAACAAATTCCACTGTATGGCAGCAATCCGAACTGCTGATGCAGCCTGCTTTTATTCGGGTTGTCGATAATATTCGTAAGCACCTTGATATATCCTCTTGGAAAGGAACTTATCATGATGTAGTGATTTGGCCTCCTGGTACAACTGATGAAACAAAAGTTGTAGTGACACAGTTATTGCAAGATATGGAAAATGCCACACCGCAACAGGTGGAAGATATTAGGAAAAATCTTGCCACTTTGCCTATGCCCCATCCAGGATACCATTTGCGCTTGCAACGTCAAGAGCAGCAAGTCAATGTGGATTTGTGGGATATGTGTTATCAAGTGTGTTTTTTAAATTACGATGCTGAGAATATCTCAGTAGATATTGATACTAGTTTATTCGATGACTTAGGAGAAGTGGATTGGCAAGATCTGGAAAATAAGACGAAGATGCTGGTCAAGCAGCTATTTGAGAGTTTACCAGAGGCGTGATGTCTGGGGGGTCTGGTGTGGGAATATACACCCCTCTCATATACTTGATCAAACAGAATTCAGAACCTGCCAATATAACTAAATAAAAACTGATTAGAGAAACAAGAAAAGACATTCTCAGTTCGATGGAATGATCATTCCATTCACGGTTTGGGAAACCCTTTTTAAGGGCTTCAATTTGCTCTTTGGTAAAAGTGGCAGCTATTTCTAGTGAGATTTGAGCAAAAAAGTTCTCACGCAGAGGATTAATATCCTGTTTTTTTTATTTTGTAGTATTGTCATATTTTCGTTGCAGAGATATTTTAAGACTAAGCATATTACATCTATTAGTTAATAAATAACACATTCTTTTATAAAATTTACTGTAATTACACTAAAAAAATTTTCGTTCTTTTGCCAAAAACCACTTATTTTGGACTATATTTTGTTATTTGTATTGATGATAATTTTACGAATAAGCAGTCAATTAGACAATAGGGGAATTTACTGAAGGGTATCCCAAAATTTTTTGCTTAAAGGGGAAAGGGAAAGAAAAACATTTACCTTTTAACCTTTTTCTAAACTAATTTACCACTTCCAGGTTTAAAATTTAGTCAAAATTTAGTGTTCTATTCAGATGGACTGCACCGTATGCACATCTTCGGGGGTAACTTGAGCGATCGCACTCAAATACTTTTCAATATAATGAAAGTCTCCAGCAATAACTTGGTTATAAGCCAATTGACTAGCTTGACTCGTGATATCTTGATTATTCAAAATAAAACCAGCGTCGAGTTGTGTTTTCGCTCGGTTTAATTCTTCATGACCACACGCTTTTCACGAGTTAGTTGCTCTGAGTCTATTAAAGCATTTTTCATGCGATCGCTTTCCAGAGTCAACAGTGCTTCTAACTTATCTCACTGCACCCTACCAAAATCAGCCGTTTCATCAAAACTAGTAAAAGCATTAAACTGACTATCCAAATTGCACCGGACGGTCAGTAGTACCCTTAAACATTAAATGTTCAAGTTGGTGAGAAATCCCATTTTCTCCTTTTCCCTCATTGCGGGATCCAACCTTGTACCAAACCTGCACACTTAGGTGCAGTATGTACTTCTTTGGTGCAGTATGTACTTCTTTCCTGAGTACAGTTAAGCCATTTTCCAACACCGTTTTTTGAACCCCTTGGGTGAAACAGAGTGCAGAAACAGATGTAACTACTGGTGTGGCAGCACTGGTAAAATCGCCAGAAAACGGCATGAACAATCAGAATCACACTGAAACATAACGCTAGGAGCATATAAAAACGTAGCTTCATAAGCCAGCCATTCACGAAAAAAAGTTACAGTTGTAGAATAGAGTCTGAGAGGATAGACGAACTAGATTTTTCTATTTACATTTAACTTAATTCCTCTTAATTAAATTGACTAAAATATCTAGCCAACCCAAGGAACAGCAGATAAAGTATGACACTCACCGCTACTCATAGTGGGAACGACAATGAAAGTGATTGAATTAGTTACAGGTTATCTTGTTCTCTAACCATAAAGACACAACGAAAAAACCTAAAACTCAACCCCCAAAACCCGCACTAAAAACGCCCACTTATCCGCCGCTTCCTCAATAATTTTCCCCGTTGGTTTACCTGCACCATGTCCAGCTTTTGTTTCAATTCTAATAAACACCTGTGCATTACCAACATGAGATTCTTGCAAAGCTGCCGCAAACTTAAAACTATGGGCAGGAACTACCCTATCATCATGATCAGCCGTAGTAATTAAAGTAGTAGGATAAGCTGTCCCCATCTGCAAATTATGCAACGGTGAATAAGCATAAAGAGTTTTAAACTCCTCCGCATTTTCTGAAGAACCATATTCAGCGACCCAAGCCCAACCAATAGTAAATAGATGGAAACGCAACATATCTATCACACCCACTGCGGGTAAAGCAGTAGCAAATAAATCAGGGCGTTGTGTCATACAAGCACCCACCAACAAACCACCATTACTAGCACCACCAATAGCCAGTTTTTTAGGTTGAGTGTAATTATTAGCAATTAACCATTCAGCCGCAGCAATAAAATCATCAAAAACATTCTGCTTTTTCTCCTTCATTCCCGCTTGATGCCATTCTTCTCCATATTCACCACCACCGCGCAAATTAGGTACAGCATAAACTCCCCCCATTTCCAGCCACACTAACAAACTTACGGAAAAATTAGGAGTCAAGGAAATATTAAAACCGCCATATCCATAGAGATAAATTGGGTTATTGCCATCTAATCTAATGCCCTTATTGTGAGTGATAAATATAGGTACTTGTGTACCGTCTTTACTTTGATAAAAGACTTGTTTTGTCTCATAATCATTAGGATTAAAATCTATCTTGGGCTGACGGAAAATTTCACTTTTACCAGTTTTCATGTAGTAGCGGTAGATAGTGTCTGGTCTAATAAAGCTGGTGAAACTGTAAAATATTTCTGTATCATGACGTTTACCACGAAAACCTGCAGCAGAACCGAGTCCTGGTAATTCTACTTCGCGGATAAAGTTACCAGTGAGATCAAATATTTTAATTTGGGTGTGAGCATCTTGGAGATAATTAGCCACAAATTGATTATTTAAAATCCCAACACTTTCTAATGTTTCTGCGGCTGGGGGAATAATTTCTAACCAATTTTCTGACGCTTGATTTTGAGCATCAATGGCAACCACTCTACCCCGTGGTGCATTTAAATCTGTACGAAAATAGAAAACTTCATCATCATGATCGATAAAGCTATAATCTGCCTCAAATTGGTTAATTAATTCGACTACTTCAGCATTAGGGTTAGTCAAATCTTTGTAAAAAGCCAAGTTTCTGTGGTCAGTTCCTAGCCAAACAGAAATAATCAGATATTTGCCATCTTCTGTGACAGTTCCACCAAAACCCCATTCTTTTTCATCAGGACGATGATAAATCAATATGTCTTCTGATTCAGATGTACCAATTTTGTGGTAATAAAGTCTGTGGTAATAATTAACATCTTCTAATTTGGTTTTTTCATTTGGTTCATCATAACGACTGTAGAAAAAACCTTGATGGTCATGAGTCCAAGAAGCACCAGAAAATTTAACCCATTTTAAATGATCTTGTAAATCTTCACCTGTTTGAATATCTCTAACTTTCCATTCTTGCCAATCTGAACCAGAGGTAGATAAACTATATCCTAAAATTTGACCATTTTCACTAATTTCAATTCCCGAAAGAGCAACTGTACCCTCTGCGGAAAATTGATTAGGGTCTAGTAAAACTCTAGGTTCTGCATCTAAAATGGGGAGAATATAGAGAACACTTTGGTTTTGCAGTCCGTTATTTTTGAAATAAAAGTAGTTTCCACCTTCTTTAAAGGGAATACCATACTTTTCATAATCCCATAATTTTGTGAGACGCTGTTTAATTTTTTCTCACGCTGGAATTTGGTTTAGATAAGTGAAAGTAATTTGATTTTGTGCGTCAACCCAGGCTTTTGTTTCTTCCGAATCTGGATCTTCTAAAGCAGGGTAAGGATCGACAACTATAGTACCGTGATAATTATCAACTTGATTGCTTTTTTTGGTGGTGGGATAGGTGAGAGGAGTTTGAGAATCAGACATAGTTATAGAAATTATTGCGGTGCATTCTCTATTCTCCCCATATCCGCATCTTTAGGCTACTACTCAAGAACATAAATTAGGTTTTGGGTAGTCAGGACTTTTCCCGGTCCCCAGTCCCTACTTTAGCGATAACCAGTTTTTCCCCTTTCAGCATCCGGGAAGCAGCTTCTAGTAGTGCTTCTTCTAGATAGGGTTTGGTAAAGTAACCACTAGCACCCAATTGAACGGCCATTTGTCTATGTTTATCTGCACCTCGTGAGGTGAGCATAGCGATAGGTAAATGATTGAAAGTGCTGTCTTTTTGGATGCGTGATAGCAATTCTAGTCCATCACATCTGGGCATTTCAATGTCACAGAAGACGATATCGCAAGGTAAACCAGAACGTAGTTTATCCCAGGCTTCTTGACCATCACGGGCTTGTTCAACGCGATAACCTGCTTTGTTGAAGGTGAGGGAAAGTAGTTCTCGAACAGTGATTGAGTCATCGACTATTAGAACTGTGGGTTCAACTTTTACTTCTGGGGCTTCAAGCATAGGAGGAAGGGCTTTCCGCGGCCAAGAACCGCCACCAATTTGTCTGGACATCTTACCTTGGAAGATGTCGATGATTTCTAAAACGTCGGCAATGGGCATAATGCGACCATCACCAAGAACGGTAGCACCGGCTACACCACTTGGTTTGGGTGCTGGCCCTTCAAATTGTTTAATAACTATTTCTTGCTCGCTGAGAACTTGGTCTATTTGGAGGGCAACCATTGAATTGCCTGAGCGCAAGATCACGACAGAAAGCATGTCATCATCTCGCGTACTGCTGTAGATACTGGCGCGACTGATCTGGCGATTGAAGGCTAAAATTTCTTGTAAAGGTCGGAATGGTAGAACTGTATCCCGCCAGTAAATAAATGATTGTCCATCAATATCTTTGTGAATATCTGTGACGGGTATATCTAGTGTGTCTTCTACGCCGTCCATTGGGAAGGCAATTCTGGATTTATCGGATATGCAGCAGAGAGCTTTGCAGATACTCAGGGTGAGTGGTAGACGAATGGTGAAGGTGGTTCCTTTACCTAGTACAGAATCTGTGCTAACTGTGCCGCGAATTTCGTTAATATCGTTTTCAACTACGTTCATGCCCACACCCCGGCCTTTGATATCATCAATTTCATCGGCGGTGCTGAAACTGGGCAGGAACAAAAGTTCATAGAAGTCTTGGCGCGTCATATTTTGCGCTTCTTCTGGTGTGATGATCTCTTTTTGAATTGCTTTCAGTTTGACCTTATGGTGATCAATACCAGCACCATCATCGGTGACGGAAATGACTGTTTGGTTACCTTGGTGGAAAGCGCGGATAGTAATGATGCCCAGAGGTAGTTTACCTGCTGCTTTGCGGACTTCTGTTGTTTCAATACCGTGAGCGATCGCATTGTTGAGCATATGAGTGAGTGGATCGGTGAGATGATCCAAAATCATCTTGTCAATTAATGTATCTGCCCCTTCTGTTACCAACTCTACTTGTTTTCCATACTTGATACCGTTATCCCGCACTCCTCGACGCAAGCGATCAATGGCTTGAGCAAAAGGCACCATTCGCGCTTTGGTTAGTCTTTCTTGTAGCTGGGTGGTGACTTGGCGGAACTGCCGTGCTACACGCTCAGTTTCTTCGGTGACAAAGTCAATGTCGCTGGCTGACTCCCGCACTCGGACAATGTATTCTATTGTTTCTTGGGAGAGGGTATGGAAAAGGGTAAATTGATCCATTTCCAGTTCGCTGAAGCCTCTGTCATTATTAGCATTGCTAGACTGTCCATATTCTCTGGATCTGCGGCTGCCTAACAGAGAAGCTTCTAGGAGTGATCGCTCGTATAACTCCTGCATTCTTCCACCCACATCTGAAAGATGCTGTACTTGAATCAGCAAGTTATCCAATGACTGTCGTAGACGTTCATGATCCTGCTCTAAGGTGTTACGATTTACCACCAACTCTCCAACTAAGTTACTCATCTCATCCAGTTGTTTAACTGGAATCTTCATGCCTTCTTCTCTGAGCCGACGAGTAGTGGGACGTGGTGTTGTTTTACTGGGAGTAGATTTTGTAGTTCTGCCTTGAGCTGCAATGCTTTGATTGGCTTCAGCCAGCAATTTCTCTAAGTTCCTAAATTCATCGGATATTTCTGAGTCCACAAACGCATTCTGAGCTTTGGAGACTCTTGCTTGACTGACTATCGGTGCTGTTTTAGGCGTTTCTACTGCTTGGGCATCATCTGTATTCAGCAATGCTTCTAAAGCCGCAAAATCCACATCTGGTATGGAATCCAGATTAGGGGATAAATCTATTTTTCCATCTAATAATGTTTCTAAATCAGCAAATTCATCCTGGATATGAACCTGATTTTCTGGATTAGCTACTGCTATAGTTTCCGCCTCTAGTTGTTCATGATTTGCTTGTTCAAGGTTGACCAGAAACTGATCAGATAAATCATCTGTAATTTCGTTTTCTAGCCCCAATTCTAAGAAAGTAGCATCCCAGGAGGCGGTATTGATGTCTTGTACCAAAGTTTCGTTGACTTCTTGGTCTTGTGCCTCTGGCTGTGTCGGGACACTCAAACTGAGAAGATTGAAATTGTGATCAGTATCAATATCAATCTTTTTATTTTCCTGGCGATCAAGTGTTGAGGAACTTTGGCTTATATTCTCTAGGGAGACTAATACATTTACATTCTCTTTATTGTCATCAAAATTGTCATCAAAACCAGCAAAAATATCTAGTTCCAGTTCAGCATTTGTTTCGGAAAATTGTTTAGTAAATTCTGGACTGAAATTCAGAGCTTCTAGCTCAGGAGAGAAGCTATACATTTCTGGTAAATACAATTCACCATCATTAACAATGCTAAAAGTATATTGGGAATCTGACCAGTCAGAAAATATATTATTATCTGGCTCTGATACCAGTCCCAAATCCCCTAATTTTTCTTGCTCCTGCGCAGTAAAATCAAAGTCGTCCAAGTAATTCAGGTTAGAAACTGGCTTTTGAGTATCACTTACAGTTTCTTCAAATGATGCAAATATGTCTTCTTCTAATTCCCTCACTACATCTTGTCTGACTCCAGCATTGAGTCCTAATAGTAGTGCTGTATCTGTCGGATTCCAGAATTCAAAATCATTTTCAGCTTGTGAGATTTCTGCTGTTGTTGTTTCTGGTAAGGAAAATATATTTATATAACCAATTTCTAAATCTTCGGTTGTTTCTATTGATAAATCTGCCTGAATAACGGGTTCTATTTCGGCGAGCAAATTATGTGAGAACAAGTTTTCTGCTTGAAGCTGATGCTGTTCTGATGTGGTTTCACCAGCTACAGTTATTTCCTTTAGGGAATCAATCTTGTTAGTGGCTAAAAATTCTTCAAGACTGCTGGTAGTGAATACGGATTCTGCTGCTGTGAGTTCCTCTGAAGAACGTGATTCGTCGTCATCTGGTGTTAATCCCCAGAGACTTTCCACTAATTCATCCGTCGTATTGATACTTGTTAAGCCAATTTCTTCTGAAGATTGTGACTCTTCTGGCTCATTTATCGTCAATTCCTCATTATTATCAATAATAGCTAGGGAAAACTCTAAATTTGTATGAGTAATGGCAATATCACTATGTTCTGTATTCTCTGGTTCTGAAAAGAGTTCTCCAAAGAATAGGTCTTCTGCTATATTAGTCGGGCTTTGTCGCTGATCATTGTTAGTGTCATTATCCAATGGTGAAAGTAAATCAGCTAAATCGGTATCAACATATTCAAATTCAGTGTTATTACTTCCTATTTGATGAATAGTAGTTTCTATGTTTTCTTCATTTTGCCAATGTTCTTCTAAATCAGGAGTCTCACCTTCAAACAAGTCGGCTAGGGCACCCAATTCAGCAGTTCCTACCTCTAGTCCATTATGGTCAGGAGCATTGCTATTTAGATTGAATATGTCGTTTTGATCAGTGAATAAGGAAGTGGCACTCACAGAAGTTATATCTGTTTCAGTTATTGCTATTTCTGGCACCAGTACATTATCTGTATGTTTTTCTAGTATATTTGCAACTCGTGTGACTGTTGGTTGGTCTTCAACCCAATCAAGTTTTAGTTCATCTGGCCACTCAAGTTCGGGAATTAGTTCCAGTGCTTCTAATTCGTGACAAATGGTTATTTCTGCTTCTCTACCTTGAATAACTAATTCTTGGGCTTGTTTAATTTCGGTAATAACAATTTTAGCTAAGGTCAGATAAGTATTGTCAGGATTGGCGATCGCATTGGCAGCTGCTTGAGACAATTTGCACCAATTGGACAAATTCATTGTCTCACCGAGTTTAAATAACTTGTGACAGCATTCCTGTAAATTATCCCGTGATGAAGATGTGTTACCTTGCTTAAACAGTTGCAAAATCTCCTGCAAAGAATTTATTACATATGAGTGGAATTCTGACCACTGTTCACTAGCTACTACAGGTTTTGCTGGCTCTTCTTGAGGTACTAAATCTTGTTTTGGTACTTGTATGGGTGCATTTGTACCAATGGGGATGGTACTTGCTCCTGATTGTTCAAGCAGTAGTTCTAAATGTTGATTTAGTCCCTCCAAGAATGGTTCAGTTTCTAACATCAAAGTATTAGCCGTTTCTTCTGACAAACCAAACGGACTACCTACATGATCTAACAACGCTTTTAAAGTATCAGAGACACCAAGAAACAAAGACTCTAGCTTTTGGTCAACCTGAACTGGATGCTCTTTGAGAACTTTAAAACAATCTTCCAAAAGGTGAGATGTTTGCTGGATACTGTTTAGACCCAGCATAGCTGCTCCTCCTTTAATGGAGTGAGCAGCCCGGAAGACTTCGTTGATAATTTCTGGGTCGTTGAGCGTATCTTGTAGCTTCAGTAACCCCTGTTCGATTGTATTCAGGTGTTCTCTGGCTTCTTCAAGAAAGTAACCCAAAATCCGTTGTTGTTGTTCCGGCTGCATAAACAAGGATGAAGAATAAAGGATTATTGACACTCCCCAACCTCAAGGTAAAGGGATTCTTAAGTGGCCCAAAGGCTTATGTCAGGGTAGGAGCAAGGTGAAGCACAAATATATCTTATACTTCATCCTTATTCCTCTATTTAGATTCAATGGTTTCCACCCGGAAGCGTTCTACCGAAGCAATCAAGTCGCGGGATACTCCCACTAAGTGTTGTAAAGCGGCTGAGACTCGCTGTGCTTCTTGGGATGTTTCTTGGGCTGTGAGTTCCACTGATTGCATCACCTGAGCGACAGCAAGAGATGTTTCGGTTTGTTCTACAGTATCGCTGGTAATTGAGCGTACTAGACTATCAATATGATCAGCTACTTGGATAATGTTTTCTAGCGATCGCTTGGCTTCTTCTGCTAGTTTTGTTCCTTTAATTACTTGTTGTGTACCTTCTTCCATCGCTGTCATTACAGAGCTAGTTTCACTCTGGATTTGCATCACGATTTGTTCGATTTCTTTTAAAGATTTGGCAGATTTGTCAGCTAATTGGCGGACTTCATCGGCTACAATCGCAAATCCTCTTCCCGCTTCTCCGGCTCTTGCTGCCTCAATACTGGCATTGAGCGCCAATAAGTTGGTTCTAGAAGCAATCTGGGATACCAAGGCGACGATAGAGTTAATTTCTTGAGAAGATTCTGCCAATCGCTTCACTTTGCGGGTAGTTTCTGCCACTGTTTCCCGGATTTCCAAAATCCCCGCCACTGTATTTTCTACTGCTTCTCCTCCTTTGAGAGCGATCGCACTGGCATCACGAGCTACAGTTTCTGCTTCTTTTGCCGCTACTGCTACCCGTTGAATAGATTCGGTCATTACCTGTACGGAATTCAACGTCACAGCTAACTCTTCTGCTTGACGCAAAGCATCCCCAGATAATGCTCTAGCAAAAGTTTCTGAATTAGTTGATCCTTTGGTTACTTCTCGTGCAGCTACTTTCACCTGCTGCACAATATCCCGCAAGTTTTGAATTGTCAGGTTAAAGGCATCCGCAACAGCACCTAGTACGTCTGCTGTCACCTCAGCTTGAACTGTTAAATCTCCTCTAGCCGCGCCCTCTACATCGTCTAAGAGGCGAATAACTTGGCGTTGCAAGTTTTCTTTTGCTTCCTCTTGTTCCACTGCTTTGCGTTGCGCTTCATTGGTAGTTGTGAAAATTACCCGTGCCATATCGTTGAAACTGGTGGATAAGTAGCCTAATTCATCTTCCGAGTAAACTGTGGCTTGAACATTGAGATTTCCCTCTCGGACAGCATCAAACTGAGCTTGTAAATCCTTAGTAGTGCGCCGAATTTGCTTGAGTGCGAGATTACCCATAAAGCCAGCTGTCATACCACCAGCCACTCCTGCGGCCAAAGCCATTGCCCAAGCTGTATTCCGCACCGATTCCCGTTGTGAGGGTTCTGAAAATTGTGTAGCGCCAAAGCTAATCAAAGCTGCTACCATAGCTGAGATTAGCCCCACTGTGCCAGCGATATACCATTGCTTCTTCTCTAGAGACGCATTCTCAAAAAATCCAAACAAGCCTTGATCTATATTGACAGTTGGTTCTAGTTTAGAAGCATCTGTTTCTGTAAAAACAGGAACTGCTTCTTGGGCTCCAGTAATTGTGAATAATTCTTCATCACGGTCAACGACGTTATTTAGTGAAGAATTATTGGTAAAACTACTACCAGTGCTGGTATTACTAACTCTATTTCCCCTGGTGTCTGACAATAACTCTATATCATTATCATTGTAGTTAGAATCTGCACTGAGATCAAAGCTAGGAATACTGCCTAAATCATCAAATTCGTCAAAATCATCCAAAAACTGGATATTTTGTGGAGTTTCTCCCTGCAAATGGTTATTATCTTCATCAATAGCTAAGCTTTCTGAGCCAAAGGCAGACTCAAATGCTTCTAAATCGAAACTATCATCATCAAAGTTCTGTTGATTTTGTTTGCCATCTGAATTAGCCTGCTGATCATACCGACCAGAATTCTTATTTAAAGATGAAGATACTTGATTATTAAAGTTAGAAGCTGAGTTATTGTTTAGTTCCTTTGGAATTTGTTGTAACCAACTATCTGCACTACTCAAAGAAGTCTCGTCACTGATATCTATAAAATCTTCTCTAGTGAAATCATCGTGGAGTTCTTGTTCATCAAGAATAACATGAGGATTTTTCTGACTATTGCTGGAGAAGCCCAAATTCCCCATATTTATATTCTCAAATTCTGATGAATCTGCTTGCATGAATGATTCAGACAGCGATGAACCGTTATAGTCATCTGATAAATTAATATCTCCAAAATGTGATAAATTAATATCTCCAAAATGTGAGTTCATTTGAACATCATTCATAGCTGAATCTCCTTGATCAGAATTTCCATCAAGGTGAGAAACATCAAGGTGAGAAAAATGATTATTTTTTTGCCAGACAGGAGGTAATTCCAATTCTCCTAATGCTTCACTGCTACTGCTACTTGCTTGTAGTTCAGTAAATGGTTGATCTAAAGCAAAAGGATCATTACCAAAATCTACTGTGTTACTAGATATTTGATCAAAGTTAAGACTGTCTAATGAACTATCAAACGGATTACTCGCAGATATACCTTCGAGAGTTTCTTCAGATAGTTCATAATCACCAAAAGATTTTAGATTAAAACTGGAGTTATCCAAGTCTCTATCAACTCCTAAATCTAGTAATTCTCCTTCATCAGTTACCAGCCTGTTTGATACTTCTTCAGAATTTATTAGTTGTTCGAATTCTATTTCTGTTGCGTCTTCACGCAAAGACTGTAGATATAGATTGATATTTTCAAGATAACTAGTGGCAGAACCAATAATTTCTTCATCATCTGTTAAATGAAACACCTGCTCATATTCGGCTTTTGCTGTTTCAAAATGCTGCAAAACATAGTATATATGACCCCGCAACAGATGAGAACTAGGATCATCTGGTAGATTATTTACCGCTTGGTCTACTAAAGTAGCCGCAACCTCATAATGTCCTTGTGTATACGCTATTACTGCCTGCTGATATTTAGAATTTTGATCATCTATATTTGTTGCCATTTCCACCCTCCCGACTTCATCCTGCCCACCTAGCACTTCGCAAAATTGCCGTTTGATCTATTAGTCGCAGATACTTATTATTGTTAGTATCTAACCATTCTCCACGTAAAAAGGGAGCCATAGTATCTGGGATGTTATTTGGCGGCATCAAAGATTGTGCATCTAGCCACCCCATACCACAGATTTGATCGACCCCTAAGCCTACTATTATGTCTTGATCTTGAATAGCAATTACTGGTATCTCAGATCTATCTGTGTTTAAGGGAGTTGCATCCCCTAGAAATTGACCCAAATCTGCCACCCAAATTAATCGCCCTCGCAAATTAAGAGTGCCTAAAAGCAGTGGAGAAGCATTAGGAATTGGGGTGATGCGATCAGGACTAAGTTCTATTACTTCCCGGATGCCAGTTGCTTGCAATGCAAATTCCTGATGCGAGGGAATGTGAAATCTTAAATGTAACTCGCCTTCAGGACTTTCTAGTTGTAATTCCGGGCGAAATTGGTCTTGACCACTACCACTTAAAAAATCGGGTTTGCTAACCATGTTGTTTTCATCCTTATCCTCGCAGCAGTTGTTTGACTGTTCCTACCAATTCAGTTGGTTGAAACGGTTTGGCTATGTAAGCGTCAGCTCCCTGTTTCATACCCCAATAGCGATCAAATTCTTCACCTTTGGATGAACACATAACGACAGGGACATTTTGGGTCTTGGGATCAGACTTTAAACGCCGACAAAGTTCGTAGCCGTTCATCCGGGGCATGACAATATCTAAAACTACTAAGTCCGGAGGTTTGCTTTGAATTGCTTCTAAAGCTTCTACTCCATCCCCAGCATGGGTAACAGTTAGTCCACTAGCTTTAAGGAGGTCTGTAATCATCTCCCTTTGGGCGATACTGTCTTCAACAATCAGAACTGTACTCATAAATCCCTATCTACCTCCTGCTTTATACTTTCTTTCTCTGGAATTTTCCCCAATTGTCTATACAGGCGATTTATTGTATGAATTATCTCTATTGTTTCACAAATTTACTGAGTATGGCAGTTTTGCTAGTGTTGGCTGATTCTGTGATAATATTTTTTACCCTATCTTTGAGCAAATCCACAAGTCTTTTATTCTGTTTATATTCCCACAGCCGAATCTATGTTGATATATTTTTCCACAAGCATCAGTAATTCAGTGTCTGCAAATGGCTTGGTTAAATAATCTGTAGCCCCAACCATCCTGGCTCTGACGCGATCGATAAATCCTTCTTTCCCTGTCAGTATGATAATTGGTAAAATACGAAATGCTGTAGAATGTCGCAGCATGGAACATATTTCATATCCATCTAATTCTGGCATGGCAATGTCGCATAAAATTAAATCTGGCTTGAGTTGAAAAACGAGGCTCAGGGCTTCTAAAGGTTTGGTGATGGAAATTGCTTCATACCCCTGTGGTTTTAAGATTGACTCTACTATTTCACAGATGGCGATCGTATCTTCAATGCATACTACCCGTCCTTTGTGTGTATCTACCTGCTGCCAGTTTGGTGGTTGATTATTAGCACCTAATGTCATATAATATACTAGTTGTAGCCATCCCTGTTGTAAGTAAGGATATATTGCCTTGGCAACGGTTAAAATATCACGATTCAGATAACGAGCCAATTGGCGCAAAGTTGTTTTACCATCAGCCCAATGTTGTAATTTATTCACTGTTGATGCTAGTAGTGCGTCGTTGAGTCTAGTTGTGTCTGCCAAAACTAGTAACTGTTCTGGTGATTGTATATGTGGATATAGCTGCTTCCATTCTTGCACTTGCTTGGTAATTTTTGTCACCAATACCGTAATTTCCAAGTTAGTTAATTGTGGGACAAGTGCTGTACCTAAATCAAAAATGAAACTACCTTGGTGTAAACTCAGTAAATCAAATAGTGTCTCATGCACCAAGCCGTGAATAATATTCCGGGCTACTTTTGGAGTGATTATATTCTGTTCCAAGAGTGACCAAATGTAACCATACTCCGGAGAATTCATTGATTCTAAGTTGGCAAGCTGCGTTTTATTAAGCCGTTGCTCAACTCGGTAGTGACGCAAATAATCGTCAATTCGGGATAAACTACTTTCACCAGCTTGACAATAAACTATTTGCCCGTTGAGAAAAAATACAAACCAAGACTGTGGTTTACTTTCCCCCACAGGATGATGCTTGATACCGTCTTCTGGAGTAAGTTTATGGCTCTGATAAGAGCTGTGCGCTTCTACCCACAACTGGCCTGTTCTTTGTCCTAAAGAAATCAGTTGTAGAATACTGCAAATATCAATCTCGTTTAAATTTCCCTGCATCTAGCTAAAAAACCCTCCTTGACTTTCCAGACAGATTACTTGATTAATTGTTACCAAAATTAGGGTGCAGGGGTTAAGGTGCAGGGTGTATTGGGGTAATAAAAAATTATTTGATTCAATCAACACCCTGCTGGAAACCCAAGTGGTTTAAAGCCCACGCTACTAGATTTCAGCGGGCAGACCCCGCCAACGCAGTGGCTCTTCAATTTATTGATGGGGATACCCCCACACACCGCACCCTTCTTAACTTCAGGTTTTCCATATTTCCAGTAGAATGCCAGGTGATTATCTATGCCAGCAGTTTTAGTAACCAAGTATGATTATTTTGTCATGGATTTTTGATAGAATAGTGTTCACACGGTAGCCATAGTCACTATTATGTATACAGGACATAAAAGTTGCGACCAGAGCGCATCTACCATATATCAAGATATATTAATGAGATATCAGTTCCATAAATAGTTTTGTCTATCTTGTGCTGCTCAACTTAGCATAAATTAAGATAAAGATAAGTTAACAGAATAATCTAAGGTATATCCTAAAACACGGACGTAAATTGCATCAAAAGGACTAGCTGTGTGCTGTATCTAGCAGAAGTACAAAAGCAGAAGGGCGGTTTACTTGGTGGTGGTTCTAAAACAGAACTCAAACTACTAGCTTGTCAACGCAGCGACCAGAATTGGAGTACTGTATCGGAAGAAACCATTGGGGCTGAAGAAGCCAGCAAATTAAATGATGGGGGACTGGTACTGGTGGAACTGAGTCCGAATCGTCAAGTAAAGCGAATTCAGGAAGCAGGTCGTCCGCTAGTAAATATTTTGCAGAATTTTTCCCGCCAAATGGAAAAATTTAAGCTGAAAGAAGATGAGATTGACCAGTGGAAGCAATCGCTAATGTTTCAAGTCCAAGAGCTAAATCGGCGAGAAATGGACATGGAATCGCGGTGGGAACAACTGCAACACCTGGAACGTGAGGTACAAGATTTAGAAAAACAAAGGCAGGAAGTGAAATCATCCCGTGAGCAAATTAAACAGCTGCGGACTGAAGTTGAATGCAATCGTCAGGAACTAGAAGGTGCTTGGCAGCATTTGCGGGGAGAACAGCGTCGGTTACATGACCTCCAAGCATATTCCCCCCAAGGCAGGGTTGTGGATGAGGCGCAAACTCAGGTAATTACTGATTTACTCAATCGCTTGTCTGGTGGTGTTGGTTCCACTGTTGGATTGCGGGAAAACCTCAATTTTGCTTTTGAACTCCTAGAACAACAGCAAGCTACTCTCAACCCACATTGGCAACAACTAGAGCAGCAACAGTCTTTAGCTCAACAACAACAAGGTGAAGTTGAACAACTGTTCCAATCTTGGCGCGATCACCAAACCGAATTTCAACAGTTCCAAAATTCTCTACACCAACAAATAGCCGAGTTACAATTAACTACAGCAACACTTAAAAACAAACAAGGGTTATCTGATATACTGAAAGAACAGTTGGGAACTCAACAAGATTTATACCAACAAACCCAGGCTTTGGTAGCAATGGCTGACAATCTGGTGTTTGGCCAGCAAGTTGATGTAGAAGTTTTGGAGAACCTTCCCCTGGAAGAACTACAAAAAATAGTTCAAGACTTGCACGATAAACTGGAAATTGATTCTAGTTTCGTTCAAGACCAAGAACAAGAGCTAAATTACAAAGAACAAGGCATAAAAGACTTAGAAGCAAAGATACAACAAGTGTCTGGAGAAGAACTAAAAAATTTAGAATTAGAACTAGCTGAAGAAAAAGACCTCTATCGGATGCTCAATAAAAGTTTAAGACCTCAACGCAATAATTTACTCAGGCAGGAGCAAACTTTTAAACAGCACCAAAAGATACTGCTGCAAAGACAAGGACATTTTGTTACCCATTCTCCAGGTGATAACACGATTAATTTAGATTCAATTCTTTCCCAAATTGATAACCAACGACAACAAAATTTCCACGAATTGCAAAAGCTGGAAAATGAGATTCAACAGCTAAGTGCTGATATTGAGATTAAGCAGGGGGAAATTGATCATCAAACTCAGGAGCTAGAGTCCAAGCATCAAGAACTCAAATCAATGGAAGAACAACTACTCAACTTGCAAACGGCAACTGCTGAATGCTGGGGTAGGGTAAATTTATATCAACAAGCACTACAACCTATTCAAGATTGCTTGGATAGTTTGCGGGATAAGCTGCACACGATCTCAGACTCTTTAACTCATGTTCAAGAGATTGGTGATTCTCAACGTGAGACTATTAGCGAAATGCGTCAAACCATTCAAAGTTTGATGAATCTGCCGGATGTATTAGTTTCTTAGCAAAAAGGAAGGATTAAAATCCTTCTTTTTTATTAAGTTATGAAAATCCAGTCACCTTGTACTTGAGCGATCACACCTCCAGGAAAAGGATCGGTTTGGGAACGATTGGGGGCTGTAATTAAAACCCTTAACTTCTCAATATGTTCAAAGTTGGGAGCATCAGATAATATTTCTCGTAATACCTGACGCATTACCCGACGTTGCAAGGCTAGGGGTACTCTTTTTAAGATGGGACGATTTAGTTGTAAAATATCATTCTCACCCTTTGCTGACGCTTCCAACCGCAATTGATGGGCTGTTTTTTCTAAATACTCTACCTCTGCTTGCAGCAGTTCGGCGGTTTGAGCCAAATTTGATTCTACCTGGGGGTTTAAATTTTCTTTTAAATATGGGATTAATTCTTGACGAATGCGATTTCGCCCATATTGTAAATTTTGATTGGTGGAATCTTCCCAAATTGGTAAATTAAATTCTTGACAAAACTGCTCCGTTTGGGAACGGGTAACTTCTAACAATGGACGTACGAGGATAATATTCTCATTTAGTGGACGTTGCCAAGTTAAAGCTTGTAAACCGTCAGCACCAGTACCACGCATCAAGTTGTAGAGTAGAGTTTCCGCGCGATCGCTTGCAGTGTGTCCAGTGACAATATATTGATAATTATGAACTTCGGCAATTTTTGTTAAAGCTTGATAACGCCAATTTCTGGCTGAGGCTTCATTCTTAACTGGATTTGTAGCGGTTTCTAAATAAAAAGGTGTATGCCAATTTTGTGCTAAATTTTTCACATGGTGAGCATTAGCTTGGGAATCTTCACGCCAGCAATGATCACAATGAGCTATAGCTAAACTCCACTCCCATTTTGGTTGTAAATCCAATAATAGTTTAATTAAGCACAAAGAATCTTGTCCACCAGAAACCGCGACTAATAACTTTTGGTTACGTGCAAATAAATGACGGGCGCGGATAGTACGATGTATTTCGGCGTGGATGGAAGTCCATGTCATGAAAGAATTTTTAACCGTCAGATAAACTTAGATTTTATCCCACATTCCGCACCCTTAACTGTCACAATCGGTTACTACGGAAGTGAAGTCATGAAAGAAGAGTAAGAAATTACATTTATCTATAAAAAAACAAATTTTGGAGGTCAATCTTTTCCAAGAGAAGGTCTTTCTGACTAAACATGGCAATAGAAACTCCACAGACGTAGTAAATGTTTATTCGGCGTAAATGTTTATTCGGCAGAGGCTAACCCCATATTGGGATTTTCACCTATATTTTTGATACTTTGATCAAGAAAAGCTAAACGTTCTCTGAATTCCTCAATTTCGATTAATAGTTCTACTTCTTGTTTACCTTGCAACTTCAGTGCTGCAAGTTCTTGACAGCGCTCTTAAATACTCCCAAATAGTTTTTTCAACTCCACTTATAGTTGTCTGAGCTTGGGAATTCACTGGTGGTTCCCCGCACTTGTCAGTCCAACATTTGAGATGTTGCAAAAATAACAGTGTCTGTTCTGGTAATCCTGAATAAGGTTGGATTAATTTGACTATTTTAGTATCAAATGTATTTTCTTTAAAGAAAGTATATGCTTGTAAAAATAATTCCTCACCATCATAATCTAATCTCTGAATCATTTGATTTTTAACTTGCTGAACGAGAACTTGAGCCTGTTTCATTTGATAGGGTTTTTGCATCTGGAACACTGCATAAAATTGAGTAATTTCTTCTGGTGTTAATGGTGTTTATATTGATAATATATGAAATATATTTATTGTCACACTTCTCTTCTTGCTTATCAACTAAAGTCAGGGGATGGTTTTCATTAGTAATATTTTCTTCATCAATATATGCTAGAGATAATTGCTGTTCCTCTATATCTGATGTCTGATGACTGTAGATAGTTTTGAATTTTTTCTGCTTTTTCTATAACATCTGTTACTGTAATACCCTCATCAATCAAGGAACACGATTCTGTATAATTGGGAATATATTCAATCTGCTCTATAGGATATTTTGGTAATGTATCACTATCAATTACAGATGTCAATCCTGGTGGAAATTCATCCATTGTGCTGATGTTTGTATAAACTAAGTTGTTGATGAGTCCGAAAGTAGGAATAGCAATAGATACATCAAAACTAGTTTTATAGCGAAATTTCTCAGTTCAAAATCTAGTTCAGAATTCCCTATAATCAGCTTACAATTCGCTCTATTGATAAATTCTGCAACAGACAAAAGTTTATTTTCAGGTACGAGAGTAGGATAAATTGAGTAAAAAACTATTTGCTATTTTGAATATACTTTAGCGTACCAACCTCAATTAATGTAAGGATTGAGGTGGTGGGGTATTGACAAGTGTGATAGGTGAGGCAGAATATAG
>CAKZGI010000289.1 GCA_936914905.1 uncultured Trichormus sp.
TAAGGGTATAAGGGTATAAGGGTATAAGGGTATAAGGGTATAAGGGTATAAGGGTATAAGGGTGTAAGGGTGTAAGGGACGAATAACCCCTTGCATCTTGCCTTCTGTCACCTGTCACCTCTTCCTTCTACTTTTGATTAAAGAAACTTAGGTCGTTGCTGTTGATTTAACTTCAGCTTGTCCTCTAAAATTTGCCACTTTTCTTGTTCAATTAAATCGATAAATTCATCTAGGTTTTGACGATATTGGTGCAGTGAATGTAGCAATGCTTGATGATTATATTGTGCCATCATCACTCCTAATTCTGGATTCCCAGCTCCAACACGGCTGGTATCCCGAAATCCTGAACTAGCAAGGTTCTGGGCTAATTGGAAAATTTCTGGATCGGTTTCACTCAAGCAGCTTGCTGTTAATGACGCACTAATCATCACAGGTAAATGGGAAATCCAACTCACGGCGCGATCATGCTTTTCTGGCTGGCAATAGTAGATAATAGAACCAAGCGATTGCACAATTTCCTCCAAAACAGTAATGGCTCTATTTGGCGTTGTCTCTATTGGTGTAAGTACATAAGGCCGATTTACAAACAAATTGCGCTGTGCGGCTTCTATACCCACATCCGTATTTCCCGCCATTGGATGACCACCAATGAAATTCTGCCAAAGGGGAGAAACCGCCTCCACTATAGGTGCTTTTACTGAGCCTACATCAGTGATAATAGCAGTCGTCGGTAAATAAACCATTAACTGTTCAACTTGAGGCACAATAAGTCCTATGGGGGTACAAATAAAAATGACATCGGCAGATGCTAACAATTTCAAGTCAACAGAGGCTTGATCGACACTACCGATGTCAATCGCTTTTTGACAGGTTGATACACGGCGGCTAACTCCCAAGAGATGATGTCCTTGGTAGCGTAAATCCAAGCCTAACGAACCGCCTATCAGTCCTAGTCCTAAAATACCAATTTTCATTTTTGCCCTTCACAACTAAACTTTTACATATTCTCTGCATACTTTTCCAAGTATATAAAGTTGGCATCCAAGGGATAAATATATGACTATAGAGGAATTACTAGAAAAATATGCAACAGGAGTCTTAGATTTTAGCGGTGCTGACCTCGCTGAAGTCAACTTGAGTGGCACTAAACTTAGTGGTGTTAATCTCAGCAATGCAAACTTAAGCGTAGCTAATCTCAGTGGCATCAATCTTGCTGACGCTAATTTGAGTTATGCCAAGCTAAATGTAGCTAGACTTAGTGGTGCAAATCTGTCTGGGGCTATTCTTAATAATTCCAGTCTCAATGTTGCCAATTTAATTCGTGCGGATATGACACGCACGCAACTGCGTCAAGCTTCCTTAATTCGAGCCGAGTTAATTCGCACAGATTTCAGTCGCACTGATATGTGTGAAGCCAACCTCAACAGCGCCAATTTGCGAGAAGCCACACTGCGAGAGGCTAATCTCCGTCGCGCTAATTTCAGCGAAGCGAACTTAAGAGGTTGTTCTCTCAGAGAAGCCAACTTAGAAATGGCTAACCTCAACGCCGCTGATATGACTTCTTCAGACCTGAGTGGTGCAAATTTACGAGATAGTGAACTCAGACAGGCAAATCTTTGCATGGCTAACCTGAGTGGTTCAGATTTAAGCGGTGCTAATCTTCGTTGGACAGACTTAAGAGGAGCTAACCTGGCATGGGCAGATTTGAGTGGAGCAAAATTAAGTGGAGCTAACTTAACAGGAGCAGATTTAAGTCATGCCAATTTAACAAACGCGAGTTTAGTCCACGCTAACTTAACTCAAGTAAAACTGATTAAGGTCGAATGGGTTGGTGCTGATTTAACCGGAGCAACTTTAACTGGTGCAATACTTTATGCTACCTCACGGTTTGGGTTGAAAATTGAAGGTATAAAATGCGAATGGATTGACCTTTCTCCCACAGGCGATCGCAAAATTATTCAAAATTTCCAAGGGGATGAATTACGAGAGTTCTTTAATACTACCGCACCAACAATTCGCATTATTGTTGACTTACCCTTAGAACACGAAGCCAACTTTGTCATCGCTGGTACTTATTACCAAATTTCCCAAGAATATGAGGGATTAATCCAACCTCCCAGCGTAGAAAACAGCAATCGCCGGACTGTTTTCACATTTCGAGTAGAAAACGATGAAGCTTTATTATCTACAGCCTTTATGGCAATTATTCCTTTTAAAGATGCCACCGCCACGCAAAAAATCATCCACATAATGGTAGACTTAATTCGTCAAGAAGTAATGACTAGCCAGAGTTTTAAATCACCCATACTAGCAGGAAAAATTATCTTCCTATTACGGGAAGCGATGAATAAATCTAAGATGATTAAACAGACGAAAAAAAATCTAGAAGTAGCAGCAAAATTAAATTTCTTTAAAGCACCCACACAAACAATATTAATAAACTCTAGCGCCCATAGTTTGACTATCTATGATAGCCCCAACTTTGGCAAACGATTTGTGAATCGTTCTCCTGGTAGTAGTTCTGTTGATAATATATCTAACCAATCCGAATATAATATCCCTTCGTTCAAAAAGATAATAGATTTTGTCCAAAGTTTTTATTTCATTCATTAGTTAGTGGTAATTGATGAAAGGGGTATAGGGGTGTAGAGGAGATGAAGAAGATGGGGGAAATGGAGGAATTATTTTCTTCTGATCCTTCTGCTTCCTGAGAGCATTCCCTACGGGAAGCAAGCTACACATAGTGTAGGGTAGGCATAGCTCGGCGTATGACTTCTGCATTGTCACGCAAGCTATAGCCATACTGCTGAATCCTTAAAAAACAATTAACTGGAGTAGAAAAATGAGCAATCTATTTAACCGCATGATGGGTAAAACCCGGTATGTAGTTTGTCGTATATTTCTGCATTTAGCAGGAAGTGAAGTAGCACCGATTTTAGGAGTTTTAAATCGTGCTGCACGGGAAGCAATTGACTCTGATGGGGACTTAGAAATTCTGGGAGAAGAATTGGTAGAGATTTGTGAAACTCTACTCAGATATGATGAATATTGGCTCTCAGAAGCTAACGAAGGAGATGTCTTCTGGAATGAAGGAGAAGCAGGGGATTATGTCAATGAATTATTTACTGATTCCGCCCAAAGATATGGTGCTGAATTCGATTTAAGTTCTTCCTCTGGATTCGATGAACCTTTATCTATTCCTGTTACCCGCAACATAGTGATAATGCTAACAGTGGCTTACGAAGGAGAAGTTCCAGATTTGGAAGCTGACCTTTCCAACATCCAAGCATTAAAAGTAGGGTTGAGAGCTTTAATCAATTTACACCAAAAACATAAACTCCGAGCCATCCAAGTGCATTTTTCACCAGCGCAGTTAGGTGACGAATTGACTAACGATCAGTTATTGCAGTATTTTCCGGAATTGATCCCATTGTAACTTGTTGGTTAGTCTGTAGTTATCAGACTAACCATCCGCAATGATAGCTAACAAATTAGGACAATCATACAATGATCAAAACTGTAATGCGTAAATTTACAATCGTGTGTTTAGCCCTGAGTTTGTGCTTGACAACGGTCGCTTGTGGTGGGGGAAACGAAAAGACATCTTCTTCGACTCAAGGTGTCAGCCAAAGTGCTACTCCCAGCACGTTGAATGATGGACAGTATGATGTACAACAGGCTACTTACAACGATGCCAATGGGGAGTATACCCTGTTTTTACTTGGTAGTCAGCCTCCCACCTTTGCCACAGAAAAATTACAAATGGCAAGGCTAACAGATGAAGAAATCAAAGCAGGTAAAAAAACTTACCTGAAGGTAGAAAATGGGCAGCCGGCTTTGTACCTGACGGAAGATTTTAAAATTGAGTACGTTCATAATGTCACTGAGACAAAAACCAATCCCCAAACGGGACAAAGAGAAACCGTAGTTGTGCGTCAAGAATCTAACTTCTGGACTCCTTTTGCAGGAGCTGTGGCTGGTAACATAGCAGGTCAGGCTATTGGTAGTCTTTTATTTAGACCTCAATACTATGTTCCCCCTGTTTATCAACCTGGTGGAATTATGAGTGGTTATGGTGGATATGGTTCTACTTATGACCAAGCAGTTTCTAGCTATCGCACTCGTTACAATGAACCGCCCGCAGCCGTGAGAAATCGGACTGCTTTCCGGACTACAGGGTCTATTAAGTCATCTGGGAACTTGACTCGGACGACACCACGGACAAATACAAGTGGTCGAGCTACGGGTTCTGGTTTTGGTAGCAGTAACCTCCGTCCTTCCGGTAACTCCAACTCTAACCGACGTAATTCTGGTAACAGTTTTGGTAGTGGTGGACGTTCTGGTAGCCATTCTTCTGGCTTTGGTAGCAGAACCAGAAGAAGGTAATTTACAGGAGTCAGGAGTCAGTAGTAAACGCGACTTTGAAGTAACTGGTGTGGAGAGAACCACCTCTGGGCTAGACGCGAAGCTTCCTGAGCGATAGCGAAGGATCTCGCAAGGGGTCTAATTTAAGTGGACTCGCTGAACCAAGAATCTCCGTGGCTACAGCGCAGAGAGTGTCAAATCTAGATTCCCAACTTCTTTAAGAAATAGGGGATCTATCTTAAATGTCGCACTCTTGACTCCCGCTACACCTAACGGTGTAGCGGGAGAGTTTCAACTGAGAATTACACTGCTACAGGTGCTGCTTGTGGCCAGCGTTCCATGACTTTACCAATTACTGCCAATTCTGGCATTAACTTATCAAATTGGTCTGGTGTTAAAGATTGGGGTCCATCAGATAAGGCTTTAGCGGGGTTGGGATGTACCTCAATCATAAGAGAATCTGTACCAGCTGCGATCGCCGCCATCGCCATCGAAGGTACAAACTCAGACCAACCCACACCATGACTAGGATCAATCATAATGGGCAGGTGGGTCAGCTTTCTTAACACTGGCACAACTGATAAATCTAGAGTATTGCGCGTATACTGACTGTCAAAAGTTCTAATTCCTCGTTCACACAAAATTACATTCGTATTACCCGCGGCCAAAATATACTCAGCCGCCATTAACCAATCTTCAATTGTTGCCGCCATTCCGCGTTTTAACAGCACGGGTTTCGATTGCGCCCCCACCTGTTTGAGTAGGGAGAAATTCTGCATATTTCTCGCCCCAACCTGAATCACGTCGGCAACTTCGGCGACTTTTTCCAAATCACCCCCATCCATCACTTCCGTAATTATTCCTAGTCCACTCACTTCCCGCGCCTTAGCTAACAATTCCAAAGCACTTTCACCGTGACCTTGAAAAGCGTAAGGGGAAGTTCTGGGTTTATACGCACCACCTCGTAAAAATTTAGCACCAGCAGCTTTTACACGCCGCGCTGTCTCCACAATCATTTCTTCATTTTCCACCGAACAGGGGCCAGCAACGATTACTAAGGAATGATGTTCACCAAACACCACATCCTCGTTGGGAGTATTCACCACCACCTCAGAAGCTTCCCCATCACGGAACTGACGACTAGTTCTTTTATATGGTACTTCCAGCCGTAACACTTGCTCAATCCATGGACTGAGTTCCTGAATTTGTAGCGGATCTAAATCAGCAGTTTCACCTACTAAACCAATTACTACTTTATGTTCTCCAATGATTTTTTCTGGTGTTAAACCCCAGCTAATTAGTTCCTTACTGATACGGCCTATTTCTGCCTGTGGAGAACCGACTTTCATTACAACAATCATTTTAAAATCCCTGTATTTTTTAAGTAAATTAGTCAGGAGTCTGGAGTCAGAATATTTGAGAAATTGGTTAATTATCAAAAAGGTATTTTTGGCGTTAGCCTGAAAAAGCTGACTGCTGATGGCTGTTGACGTAGCGTGCCGTTAGGCATTAGCTGAATGCTTACGTAAATTATTTACCGACTCAGGAATGTTGACTTTATTTTTGCCTACTGGAAGTTATAATTAAGTGAAAAAATATATAAAAAATGTAGCGCCAGGTACTTTTCCTGGATATTGGGTGTAAATAAGACATTATAGAATTTTTAAAATTTTAAAAATTTTAAAAGTTTTAAAATTTATGTTGAAGTGATAAAAATTCAACTTCAACATTCATTCGCCAATTTACCCAATATTGCAGTTATGTAAAGATACCTGAGCGCCGGTGATCAGATGTTCTTTTTTCTCGTCTCACGCCAAACTTCGGCCATACGTCCCCAATTGATACTAAACTCACTCAAGCCAATTATATTACCAGGTCTTTCTTCATCCCAAGAGGCAGAAAGAACACCATAAGTTATCCCCAACACCCCTAAACCAAATAATCCCATATTCACCAATAAAACAGCGATGGGAGGTAATTGGATATGAGCGTAGGCAACCAGCAGATAACTAGCCACTAAACTTGCAATACCTAAAGATGTGGGTATACCACAAAATGCAGTCACTCTGCGGATCATTCGCTGGCTGACGACTTCAGGAATCGCCATTTCTTCCTTGTTAAAGGGTGAGTGTTTTTGCTGTTTTTGGCTTGATTCCAGTTCTTTGACTACGGATTGACTTTTAGCTTTTGCAGGTTTTTGACGCTTTTTGTTTGGCTCAAAAGGTAAACGACTGCGTTCTAATTCTTCAGCAGGCATAAGCGGGACTTCCTAACCACGAATACCGAGACGAGCGATCAAAGCTTGATATTTTTCCCGATTGTCCTTCTGGATATAACCCAGAAGACGCTTGCGTTGTCCGATCATCTTCAATAATCCTCTCCGGGAAGAATGATCTTTCTTATTAGCTTGGAGGTGTTGGCTGAGGCGGTTGATCCGATCAGTCAACATAGCGATTTGGACATCCGCAGAACCGGTATCGGTTTCATGCACTTGGAAGCCAGAGATGAGTTCTTGTTTGCGCTGTTGCGTCAGAGCCATGATCGATTAAATTTCTATTTTTTCTAAATGGATGTAGCAGTCTCTTATAATATCACAGCCATTAAAGTCTGTGGTGAATTAGCTTTGTGATAGGTGGGATGGTTGCCTGAAACAAATATAGTGTATAGATTAAGACAATGCTTCAGTATTGGTGAGTGATCACCTCTAGTGCATCTTCCAGCAACAGATCAGGAAACAGAGAGCAGGAAAAAAATTGTTAATTAACCGCACTTGATATCAGTCCTGGCACATTTTGTACTATTCTTAAAAATTTAGAAAAATGTATTTTTTGAACGTCAAAGGTTCTCAGGATTTGTCATTGTCAATAAATAATAAAGGTAATGTTTATGGCAAGACGAGACTTTATTAGAGAATGCAGTATAGTCAATACTATACCAGCAAAACCAGTACCTGGCATTCTCTTAATTGGTGGTGCAGAAGGTAAGAAATCTCGAGAAGGTTCAGCAACTCAATGGTTTAGTTTATCAAAAGAGCAGATCGGGGCAATTATTTAGTGCTTCGTTACGGTGGAGTTGGCAGATAAGCTGATTGGATTTGTGATAATTATAGAGATTTTATTAGTTCAGCTGCCGAACTTTCTATTGACAGTAGAGAAGCAGCCAATGCTCCAGAATTTATAAAATACATTCGCGACACAGACGCACTGTTTATAGCTGCAGGAGATCAAAATGCCTATGAAGATTATGAAGATTATTGGGAAGGAACAGCCGTAGAAGACACAATTAATTTCTTGATTAATCAAAAAAAAGTTCCTGTAGCTGGCACTAGCGCCGGCATGGGAATATTGGGAGATTACTATTATTTACCTTCCCATCAAGGTGTGCAGAGTTCAGAAATTTTGAATGACCCATTTCACCACAACACAAAAGATATTTATCGCAGTGATTTTATTAAAGTTCCATTTCTCAAAAATGTTATGATCGACACGCATTTATACAGAATTGATAGAAACCGTCCAGAAACTAGATATGGGAGAATTTCTGGATTTATGGCGAGATTAGTTCATGATACCAATAGATTGTCCGTTTTTGCCATTGGTTTAGAAGAAGGTGCTTTTGTTGCTTTTAATAAAAAAGGAATTGCTAAAGTATTTAGCAATGGTGAAGCCAAAGGACAAGATACCTATTTTCCCCTGCAAACTAATGGTGTACACCCAGAACAAATTCAACGAGATTTACCCTTAATTTAGATTAATAATGGAAAACCTGTTAAAGTCTATAAAATTGCCGTAACACCAGAAGGAGGTGGAAAATTTGACCTCAATAATTGGTGAACTCCTTCTGGAGGAAGTTGGGAACACTGGTTTACTAGTAGTGCAGAATCTGGTTTCCAACAGAACCCTATTAAGTAGCACTAAGTGAACAACAAAATCCCCAATTACTCTCAGAAATTGGGTATCTGATAATGTAATAATTCAGGCGTCAGGAGTCAGGAGTCAATACAAACTTCTGAATTATTATTTATGTTCCTGCATAGTTCTGACAATTCTTGTCACGAGCTTTCTAGGAAAAAATCTGACACTTTTCGCCAGAATTTTATTTAAAAGCCCGGGAATAACAATCGTCTTTCCAAGCATTAAAGCATCATAACCAATTAGAGCCACAGTTTCAGCATCCATCATTTTTTGACCCTTAACCAGCTTAGAATCTGCCATTCCTGTGCGTTCATGAAACGCAGAAACTGTTGAGCCTGGACAAAGAACAGTCACGGTCACACCTGTCCCTTCTAACTCATTAGCAATAGCTTCAGAAAACGATAAAACATAGGCTTTGGTCGCAAAATAAACCGCCATTAAGGGGCCTGGTTGAAAAGCAGCAGCCGAAGCAACATTTAAGATTTTTCCCTTACCCCCCACCACCATATCCTTGAGAAATAACTTAGTCAAATGGGTCAGACAAACTAAATTTACCTGTAACATTTCTAATTCATTCTTGAGACTGGTTTCATTAAATAAACCATAAGTTCCAAATCCGGCATTATTCACCAATACGTCAACTTGAACACCCGCTTGTTTTAATTCAGTGAAAATTTCTTCAGGAGATGTCGATATAGATAAATCTTTAACAAGAGTTATCACGGCAACAGCATATTCTATCTGGAAATCAGAAGCTATTTCTAGAAGTTTTAACTCATTTCTATCTATCAATACAAGATTGTAATTTTTGGAAGCAAAAATACAGGCTAACTCGTAGCCTATTCCACTGGCAGAACCAGTAATCAGAGCAGTTCTCTTATACTGTTCTTGATCTTTTGTTTTCATGTCAGAGATTTGGTGAATTTCACCATAAGTAATATGAATTGAATCTAGCTGAGTAGAGAGTGATGAATAAAGAAAAATAAGTTAACAGGAAATAAAATTATATTCTGCAACTTATTTATTGGTAAGCATTCAACTAATGCCTAACGGCACGCTACGCGAACAGCCATCAGTAGTCAGCTTTTTCAGGCTAACGCGAAAAATACCTATTTGATAATTAACCAATTTCTCAAATATTCTGACTCCTGACTCCTGAATTCTTACATTTATTGCTTTAAATCAACCACTCTTTTCTAGCATCGACATCAATATATTTATGCAAGACTTAGGAAACCTGTCTGTACTAAATAAGAAGTGTAAGTGATTAATAATTGAGAATCAATTGGAGGACAAACTATGGAACTTCCTTTCAATGCCTTGAGAGTTGCTTCACAGCTAATGATTGGTCTTCTAGCTTGTAAATACAAATCAGGAATGGTGATTTTTTCATCAGACCAACGCTCTAATAAAAATGGTCGCAGAGTGTATAAAGGATTCTCCTGAGAAGTCACATTATTGATTAACTCTGCTTGCCATTGTTGGTAAGGAATTATCTCCAGTGAAAAGCCAAAAGTGCGTATCCATTCCACCAGAGATTTTAAAGAGGCTGGTTGGGGATGTTGTAGATGGAATGCCTTACCAATTGATCTTTCTTGACGTGATAGATAAACAACAGCTTTGCTCACATAGTCTACAGGAGACATATCTAACATATAATCTACATCAGGGAAATATCCCATTTTTAGACAGCCTTTGATCATCAAATTAATAAAATCATGGGTATTACAAATACCTGTCTTGCTATCTCCAGAAATCAATGGTGGTCTATAGATAGTAACAGGAAGTCCTCGGTCACTAGCAATTTTAACTAACTTTTCTGCTACCCATTTAGTTTGAGAGTAACCAAGGAATATTCCTTTCCAATCATGAAAATTATCCTGTTCTTTAACAACCTTGCCAGCATAAGCAGTTGATTCAAAAATAGCAACACTGGAAACATAATGTAAGGGCTTAACTTTGGTTTGACAAGCTAAACGCAAAACCTCCTGAGTTCCTAAAACATTAGCTGCTTTTAAGGCTGAATAAGGATAAACATAATTCAGCAAAGCACCACTATGATAGATAACATCAATATTAGCAGCTAGACTTTCAAACTGTTCTGCACCAATACCTAAAATTGGCTGTGCTAAATTACCAACAATGGGGATAATTCGGGAACTATATTTATCATCCCAAATTGCATACTGTCGCAGATTTTTTTCTAATTTGCTCTTACCTTCGACAACATCAGTAGCACGCACCAAACAATAGATAGTTGCTTGGGTTTCTGCTAAGATTTCCTTAATTACAAAAGCACCTAAGTAACCTGTTCCTCCAGTTAAAAAGATGTTTTTAGGATTGCTGACAGAAACAGCAGCATTACCAACTGGTTGAATAGTGGGGTCAAGTACAGCTTCAGCACCTAAATCTAGGAAAGGAGGAGCAATATTTACACTGGTAACTCTTCCAGATGATCTATCTTGTACCTGGGATTCTCCTGGTACTTCTTCAGACAAACGTTGAGAAAGTGCAGCAATAGTTGGGTAATGCCAAAGTAAAAGTGGAGAGGGTTTAAAACCTAATAATTGCTCCAATTTACTGATAATAATCATAGCTTGGGCTGAGTCCAAACCATAATCTTCTAAATGTTCTCTAACGTCAATTTCTTCTGGTGTAACTCCGATAACTTCAGCCATATTAGACACCATGAATGCTTTAATATCTTCAGCAGTATAAGCAGGTTTTAAATTCATTTAAACATCTCCAACGTAGGACGAAGTGGGCGATACTGACTGTATTTATTAGGTATTTGCAAACCTTGAACTTTCAAGTTTTGAATGCGATATAAGAATCCTGTTCCCAACATGATATGATGAGCTACATCAACAACATGACGATTTTGAGGTTCTGCTAGATATGAGCCGCGCACCCAGTCGTTAAAACCACCCATAGCGGGACCACACCAAATTTGATAATCGACTTCTCGACCTTTTTCACCGGCGCTAGACCAACGGGAAGATAAACCTAAATACCAGCGAAAAATTAAAGCCATTTTTAATTTAGGATTATTGACAGCCTTACCCAGTTTCTCAGGATTTTTTTGGGATAAATAGGCGGCTGTTCCTTCCCAAACTTCGGCAATCTTTTTACGGAAGATCTGTTTTTCTAACTTTTCTCTTTCGGCTAAAGGAATATCTTCAATTGAGTCATAAGTGCGGTACAATTCATATAGTTTCTGCGCCCGCATGGGAAACATTGTTCCGCGTTTGAGAACTTGCAATTTGACTCCCATTTCAAACATATCTGCTGCTGGAGCCATCATCATATCTGCCATTTCCGCTTGAGCTAATAATTTTTTTGTGTAATCACAAGCTCCAGATTCAATGCATGATTGATTAATTGAACCAGTAACGATATAGGCAGCACCCATCATAAAAGCTGCTAAGGCTGATTCTGGTGTACCGATTCCTCCAGCTACTCCAATTCTTATGGGTTTTTCATATTGATATTGTGCTTGAATTTCATCCCGTAAACTAATTATCGAAGGGAGCAAACACACCAAGGGACGATTATCTGTATGACCACCAGAATCAGCCTCTACGGTAATATCGTCAGCGATTGGGACTTGACTGGCTAGATTTGCTTGTAATTCAGTAATTAGTCCTTGCTGAATTAAATATTTGAGAATTCTAACGGGTGCTGGTTGCAGAAATTTAGTCGCAACTTCACGACGAGAAATTTTAGCAATGACTTTATTTTTTATTTCGATTTGATTATTTGCATTTAAACTTAGTCCAGCCACTCGATAATAAACGATATTAGGAGTTAAGTCTAAAAATGCAGATGCTTCTACTGTTCTTACCTGATATTTGAGATATAATTCTACGGCGCGGTGTTCTATTGCTGGTTGGTTAGGACTATGAATTAAATTAAAGGCATAAGGTCCATGAGGTAAGGCTTCTTGAATGCGATTAATAGCGGTTTCTATCCGGTCTGGAGTTAAACCACCTGCACCATAAGAACTTAAAAGTTTTTGTTTTCCTACGGAAATTACCATTTCTTCGGAAGCAATACCACCTGCCATTGCACCAGTCATATAGGCATATTGGACAGCATGAACTCTGAGAAAGTTGGGGTCGCCAAATTGTTGCAGTCGCAAAGGTGGAAGTGATATTAGTAGTTCTACTTGTGCTGATGAACTGTTGTCAGCAGGTGTTAAATAACCGTCGTTAGTAACGCCTATGTTATCTGCTACTCTAACTATATAACACGGTTTATCTAGTGAGAGTAATTTATGTTTAATGGCATTTTGTTCAAATGCTATACAATCTAATGAACCTCTCCAAATTTGGTTCTGATGGTTGGAGAAGGTGGAAAAACTAAGTCCATTATCATGTTTATTTAGTACCGTATCGAGTGTTGTCACGGTAGTTGTTCCTCAAGTTGTAAGCAATAGTTTTACTTGTTCCTTGCTCTAGCAAAGAATCTTTTTTTAGGGCTACTAATGCTGGAAATTAGTAGAGGTAGAACCGCTGGAATTGCGTTCCCAGCCGCGGGAGGCTAGGAACGAGAATTAATGATTTATTTCTCTTCCCTGAGTAAGTTTTGAGCGCAAGCTAATTGCAGTTGAATTATTTTACTCATTTGTTGACTAAAATCCTGTCTAGCTTCTAGAAAGGTGGTATGAGCTTGTGTTAATTTTGAATTATTTGTACTCAGTTTTTGATACTGAGCTATTTTTAAATTATTCATCTGGATTTTGTGAGTAGTTTTTTGAGTTGATGGGGTTTGAGTGCCGGTTAACTCAGAAGATTGTAATTTATCTCCTGGTTTCAAACCGTTATCCATGATCGTTTTCATGGTTATTTTTTCTGGTTGAAAAATTGGTTGAGAGTAAATATCGTTAGGAGTAATTTTTACCTTAGGTTGTAGGGAGTTGATAATTTTATACTCTCGGTAACTAGGAATTCCTTGCTGTTGCTTGAACTGAGGATATTTCTGGAAAATCTGACGGTTCTCTTCACTCAAAATTGCCGCAGCTATGGAATTACCACCTAACGTAATTTTCTTCAGAGTTGCTTTATTTTTATTTGGAGTTTCCGGAGATAGATTATACAGTGGAGATAAGTTCAAATTCACTCCATGACTAAGCAATTTTGCCAGTGCTTTAATAAGTGAAGTATGATCATCTATTCCGCGTCGGTTTAGGGATACGGTGATGTGTTCTTGATTCCCAAGATTTTTATCTATCCAGCGGGAACAAATACCACCAGCACCTGCTTCAATAAAGATTTTTGCTCCGTCAGCGTAGACGCGATTAACTAAGCGGGGAAAGTCTAGTTGCTGACATAATCCTTTGGCAATGTTGTGAGCAATCTGTTCACTATGAAGTGTGGTTGGTTGATATTCAGCAGCAGAATAAAAAGTAATACCGGGGATTGTTTGCACTGGTAAGGTGTAGAGTTTTTCCAGTTCTTGATATTCTGATTGCATTGCTTGACAATGAATTACATGATCAAAAGGTGCAGGAAAAGCGTTACAACCAAGAGTTTTAATGACGCGCTCACAAGCTGCTGGTCCACCAGCAATTAATACTTCTTCTGATGTATTAATCTGTGTTAGGTAGACGCGAGTTTCATTTTTTAAACACTCTCTGACCTCTTCTGGACTGGCCATGAGAACGTAATTGCTCCAGAAATTATTATCTGAAGTCTCAGAAAATTTTGGTAGTCCCCAATGCTCACGCACAGCATTTTTGGGACCTGATAATCTATCTCCAAACAAAGCTGATGAGTTAAAGGTGTTACTTACTTCATAAAAATTGCTCCATACTCCTTGAGCAACCATCATGCTAGTTTCACCTAAGCTATATCCAAAAATATATTTGGGTTTGATTTGAAAATCATCGGTGATAATTTTGGAAATGAGTCTGGTAAAAAGCACTTCTGCTTCAAACATGGCCAGAGAATCATCGAACAATTTCTTTTCTAGGGTTTCTAATTGTCGAGTTGATAATTTACTAAGACTTCTGGGAAATACTAGTTTTTCGACATCCGCAGCACGTTCGTAAAGACTTTTGACGATTACATCATCAAAGGCTTTAGGAAATAGATGGAAGAGGGTACGACCAATACCGAGATAAGAATTTACAGCAGCGGGATAAATAAAGGCGATTTCTCCATCTTTACCCAGTGGTTTAGGTGTAAAATAACTGCCTATAGGAGTTTGCCAATCTTTGCCGTTTTCAAAGGCATTAGCTACACCTTTTTTAGCTGAGTTAATTTCTTTGAGTAATTCTTTTTGGTTGCGTCCAGTGACAGAGAGTGTATATTTTGCCTGAGAATGCTGTTGAAATTTGACAAATGTTTGACTAGCAATATCTTTGAGAGAATCAGAATTCTCAATTGTGTGCTGCAAATTGTCCAGTGCTGCAAATAAGCTAGATTGATCATCAGCTGCAATAGGTAACAGATGAAAAGGTCTTGATTCTAAATATCTACTGCTGCGTTCTTGTTGTTGGGTTTCTTCTGATAAGATAACATGGCCAAAAGAGCCGTCACAGCCAATACTATTAATGGCTGATATTCTACATTTGACTTCTCTTTGTGAAAACCAAGGTCTGGATTCAGTAACCACGTAGAAGGGACTACCTTCCCATACTTGCGGTGTTTTGACACCAGACCATTGAGGAGTTCCGGGAATATATCTGTGGTAAAGACTTAGTGCGGTTTTAATTAAACTAGCTATTCCTGAAGCGACAAAGGTATGACCTATATTAGCTTTGACGCTACCAATAGCGCAGTGTAAAGCATCTCCAACGGGGGGATACGCTTGGAGGATACCGTTAATTTCGGCTTGGTCTTCTGCGGGAATTCCACTACCGCAGACTTCTAAATAGTTGACTTCTCTGGGTTGAATTCCTGCTTGTTGAAAAGCTTGTTGACATACTTGATTGATGGTAGTAGCATCTATGGCCATTGAGGGAGATTGACCGATACCGATGCCATCAATTACTGCATAGATGCGTTGATTATTTTGCAATGCTGTATCATGTCGCTGGAGGACAATTGCACCTGCACCTTCTCCTACTGTCCAACCGTCAGCTTTTTGGTCAAAACTTAAGGTATTGATGCCTGTATTTAGTTTTCCTAATTGACTGCGGAGTAAGACGTTTTCGACACCACCTGCTAAGTCAACGGCACCCACTACTACTGCATCTACTTCGTTGGTAGCTAGTAGCATTTCTGCTAGTTCTAAGGCTTTAAAAGCGGCAGTTTCTACTGCACTAATAGTGAAGGAGGGTCCAGAGAAATTCCATAGGGATGAAATGCGACTGGCCATGATGTTGCCAACATAACTGAGATATTCACTAAGCTCTACTTGATGGTGAATACTATCTTTGATGATGGTTTCTAATTGGGTGATTTTTTCTGGTGGTAAAGAAATTTCTGCCCCATTCAAACCGTCTTTAAGTTGCCAAGATGAGTTCCAACGTTGTTGTAGCTGGTGTACAGATAATTCTGTGTCTGCTGCGACAATGACCGCTACATTACCGTTAGGTTTAATTTTCCCATCTTTGAGGGCGCGATCGCACACTTTTAATAATAAAGTCTGCTGTGGGTTGATTTTGTCAACTTCGTTGGGAGGGATTTTGTAAGCTAAGGTATCAACTTCAAAATCTGTAATATACGCCCCTATTGGTGCTTGTCCTGCTTCTAACCCATACTCTTGCAGTAGCTTTGCTTGTTCATTAATACCAAGCCATCTTTTTTCTGGCAGGGGAATAAAATGCTGTTTGCCATCGTAAATACTACTTTCAAAAGCGTCTAATCCATCACATTCACCAAACAAGGCATCCATGCCGACAATTGCCATTTTTTCGGTCTTATTTTCTTGAATACTCATTTGCTGACTTCCCCCTGTTCCAGAATTAAATGAGAGTTATTTCCACCAAATCCAAATGCGCTTAAAGCTACGTGCTTACTTCCTTTACTCGGCCAAGATGTGGCGGTTCTGACAATGTTTTGAGGCGAAATAACATTATTCTCAGAACCCATAGGTTCGCTGACATTAATAGTGGCTGGGATAACATTATGAGACATACTTAAAATCGTTTTTGTTATCCCCACCATGCCAGCAGCAACAAGTAAATGACCGACGTTTGTTTTAGCTGAACCCACCAAAGGCGCTGCTTGATTTTCACCAAAAAAGCCTTGGACAGAGTTAGATTCGGTGGTATCTCCTAATAGAGTGCCGGTAGCGTGACACTCTAAATAATCAATGGTTTTGGGGTTAAGTTTAGCCTCAGTAAAAGCTCTTTGGTATGCCAGAGTTTGTCCTTGAGCATTAGGACTTAGGAGGTGCTTCCCTTTACCATCATTAGATAGACCATTACCGCAGATTTTTGCTAAAATTTTGTCTCCATCTCGCACAGCATCATTGTATCTTTTGAGCATTACCATTCCTATTCCTTCGGAGGTAATTAACCCACGTGATGACTTGTCTAGAGGACGACTAACGCCATTTTCCGGATATCCTTGAATACCCGAAAATAACATTCTGATAAACAACGGATCTGAGCAACTAATAGCACCAGCTAACATCAAATCTGCTTTGCCAGATTGCAGATAATGGGATGCTAATTTAATGGCATAAAATGATGATGAACAGGCAGCATCTATACAGAAATGAGTTCCAGAAAGAGCAAATGCACGGGAAATTATGGCAGCAGGTAAACCGGAAACCATTGCATTATATGGTGATGCTTTGGCTGCGGTGGGTACACCTGCTAAATGGAAATCTTTTTCCTGTAAAAGTTCACCAATAGCAGGTTCAATCGTTTGCTGATAAATGGGAGCAAACAATTGATTAGATACTTTGGTTGGTAAAGCGAGGGTTCCTAAAATTAGGCCGCATTGAGAGAGTGCAGATTCATTTCCCCAATAGCCACTGTTAACAATAACTTGTTTAGCTGCATACAGTGACCATTTAAAAGTATTGTCCAGGCTTTGTACAAATTCCATAGGTAAATTGTACTCGCCAGGATTAAAGTCAAAGTTACGGATAAATCCACCCTTAAAAAAGTAAAATTTTTCCGGTGTACCTTTGTGAGAATCGTAGAATATGCCAGGGTCTAAACCTAAATCGGCAACACTAAGATCAGAAGTTGAGTCTTTTTCTTCGCTGAGATTCTGCCAAAATTGTTCAGGATTTGTAGCATCTGGAAAGAGGCATGACAATCCAATGATGGCTATTTTTTCCACTGTTGAAATCCTCGTTGGGGCATAAGACGTTAAGGAAATTGTTATTTCCTCAGTGTTTTAGGATTTACGCTATTCCCCCAATCGCGGTTATTCAGTTATTGGGCATTCGGCATTAGGAAAATTACTTCCCCAGTCCCCTGTTTACTTCTTATTTAACATTTTCATTGGCCAAATGACGGCTTTTGCTCCTAAGATACGTGAATATATTTTTCTTTCACGACTGTGGATAATGAAATTGACGGTTGCACCAGTATCGGTTTTAGCTATCATTTCACAGGAAACATAAAATGGTATGTTGAATGGTACGGCTAAATATTGTTCACAGTATGTTAATTGTCCTGGTAAACAAACTTCTTGATAGAAGTGATTTAACCATAACCATAGGGTTTGGGTACTCACATCAATTATATAAGGATTGTGCCAGTTGACGGGAAACTGTCCTTGTTGTTGGGCTGTAATTTCCTGCCAACAACATTCGGCTGTAAGTTTCTCTGGGCTAATGTTTAAAATTCTGCTAACTCCCTGGAAAGCTGGCCCATGAAATAAGGATAAATCGCCATTTTGATAAAATCCTTTACCTGTGGTGGTGACAATATTATCTTCTCTGAGATCCATTGATTTATAAATGGGTGCTTCTGGCATATTTTTTACCAGTTTAATCAGAGAACTGAAATGATAATGAGTTCTACCTTCAGGTGTTTTACTCAATATTTTGGTCTGGAACTCAACAAAGTCACCATCACTTTTAGAAACTTCTCGTATTTCTAGAATATGTTCATGAGCTAGGGTTGAATTGAAAGTAATTCCCTTCAAAACTTTGAAGTCTTGGCAACTAAAATATCTATAACCAGGATAAATTTCTTCACAACCATTCACCATCCATGATTTAGCACAGGTGGCTGGTAATACCGGTGAACCCGCAATTGTATGATCATACAGAAATGGATTTTCTGCTAATGTCATACGCCGTTTGACACGATAGCTGCGGAGTTCCGAACCTAAAGGACTAGGTGGTAGTTTCATGGGACTACCAATCACAACTTGGCTATTATTTTGATAGGCTGGGTGCAGTTCATTAACTAACATTTGCGTGCCAATTTCTACAGAAATAATATCAATTCCTCTTTCTGCAAATGCTTTTTTTAATTGTGGTGTCACCATGCCACTATCCCAACCACCCCAGTTAATTGCCACTACATGACATTGAGGATAGTTTTGCTTAATTTTGTGGGCGGATTTGTTGAGAATTTCATTAGCGATCGCATAATCACTTTGACCAATATTCCCATAAAAACCTGTCACAGAAGAAAACAAAACTAAATGCTGTAATTGCTGAGGATTAATACAATTAAGTAAGTTTTGTAATCCTTGTACTTTGGCAGTGTAAACCTTCTCAAAATCCTCTGATGTTTTCTTTTCAATTAACTTATCAGCTAAGTTACCAGCACCGTGAATAATGCCTGTAATTTGACCAAACTTTTGATAAATATTGTTGAGTTTGTCTTGCACAGCGGTTGTATCACTGACATCAACGCTGATATATGCAGCTTTTGCACCTGCTTCTTCAATTGCTGCTAATGTCTTCTTAATTTCTCGGCTGGAATTAATTTCATGAAATATCTTTTGTATCATGATGGGTGTTGGCTTCTCACCTTGAGAAATGAAATTTTCCATGATGCGTTTTTTCAAAGCTGCATCTTCTAAACAATCACAAGTATATTCGGGTTCTGTGGTAATTTCCGAACGACCCAGAAGAATAAACTTACAAGGTTGGTTTTGTGCTAATTTAATGGTGCATTGAGCAGTGATTCCCTTTGCTCCACCACTGACAAGGAAGACAGATGATGGATTAACTTGAAGTGTTGCTGTCATAATTCCTCAAAAATTCAATTTTGCGAGTGTTGATTAAAAATATAAATTGTGTTTCGTGCAAAGGTACAAAGTTTTAGATTTTAAATTTTCCAATTTATGCCAATCAGGCTATGTAAATTTATGATTTACTCATGCAAAGATGCAGAGGCACAGAGAGGAAGATGAGAGTTATTATGGATTTATATCACACCTATAATTACTCCCTCCCTCGTGGAAGATTACCTATCTTCTTCTTTTCTTCCTTTGCGCCTTTGCTCAAAACACAATTTTTGTATGGTGGGCATTGCCCACCATACAGATTATTCGGCTGCGGCTATAAGTGTAACTCTTCCTTTGGAGTTATAACCAACTTCACTGATATATCTGTTAGAATCATGCAGTTCTGCAACAATATATTCTGCTGATTGGTGCGGGTCTAAGGTTGGGCTTAAATCAATTGCTCTTAAGAAAACTTGTGGCCATTCCCACCTCAAACTTTTGGTTAATCCAAATAATCCTGCACCGATAACTCCAAAGTTTTCTGTGTAGTCTAATCCAAATGCACCGTCAAGATGGGCAACTGTACAGAAGCTAACTCTTCCTTCTAAATTAGCGGCTGTGTTGAGCGATTGCTTGAGATGTTTCGCCATCAAAAATACTTGTTTAACAATCGCTTTTTCTGCTTCTGGATAGGAAGTGGTGAATTGTGGATGTAGGTGAATGAATGCCCCAATCTTTCCGTGCTTAGCGGTTATGCTTTGTAATAGTAGTTGCAGATGTTCTTCACTCATGTTTGCCAAGGTGATGCGGGTAACGTCTGCTGGTAATCGCAATTGTTCTGGAATTAATGATTGGGGGAAACTCAAAAGTACTACTTTCCAACCTTTTTTTATGAGTGCATGAGTTAGTTTGGTGGTGGTGAGGGAACCATCATCGGTGATTAAACCAATGTGTCCCTCTGGTGGTTTGCATTCCCAAAAATCTGGTCGAGGTAGGGTTTTTAGTTTTACCGGACGACGGGGAAGATTTGGGTCTACTATTGGTGGTGGGGTTAAGTCTAACACTTCTGGAACGTGAGAATCTGCTGTTATTTGGTCAAAATCAAGCTTTTTTTTTTCACCTCCCACCAGTTTCTGGAGGTAGTTAACTATTTGTCCAATTGTCCGTAGGTCGCCTAGTTCTTCTATATTTGGTTTGGGTAATTTGGGGTATGCTTCTTGCATTCCTCCCAGAATTTCTACCCGTTTGATGGAGTCGATACCCAGGTCGGCCTCCATGTCCATGTCTAGCTCTAGCATCTCGACTGGGTAGCCTGTTTTTTCACTGGTGATGTTTAAGAGGGTTTGAGCTAAATAAGCATATTTGTTGCTGTCTTCTGGGGGTTGGGGACTGGGGACTAGGGACTGGGAACTGGGAAGAGGTAATTGTTCCACTCCTCCCTCTGCTTTCTTCTCTGTCACCTGTACACTGTCACCTATCACCTGTTGTTGTAGATATTCGACGACTTCACCAATGGTACGTCTTTCTGCGAGTTCTTCTAGGTTTAGTTTGGGTAGGTCGGGGTATAATTCTTGCAATCCTCCCAAAATTTCTACCCGTTTGATGGAGTCAATACCCAGGTCGGCTTCCATATCCATATCGAATTCGAGCATTTCGATAGGATAACCTGTTTTTTCGCTGGTGATGTTGAGGATGTTTTTAGCTAGTTCATGAATATTAACTCCAGAAGTTGTAGGTTCAGGAATTAACGCTATAGGTGCCACTGGTTCAGGTTGCTTTTCTACAACTGGGGCGGGTATTTCTATGACTGGTTCTGCAATTTCAGGCAGGGGAAGTGCTTCTATTACAGGTGCGATTGTTTGAATTACGGGTTCTATTACGGGTTGGGTTTCTACTATTTTGGCACTTGGAGGAACAACTGTTTCTGTAATAGTTAGTTCTAGGTTTGGGGGCATGAATTCCCGTAGACTGTTGGTATGTGTCTCAGTAAATTGAGGAGGTATTACAGGTTGAGTTGTTTCTGTACCGTCAATTAGTAGAGAATATTCTTGTTGAATTAGTTGGAAAAAGTTTTTGGTGTATTCTACTTGTTCGCGTAGATATTGTTCATGAATGCGGAGGGTTTCAGCTTGTTGGTTGTGAAACTGCATCATGCTACGCTCGAAGCTTTCCATAACTACTTGTTTGATGTGGGCAGTTTCTGAAGAGTTACTGTTAATAAACAGGGTATTCTGTTGTTGCATCAGTTGGAAAAATGTTTTGGCATATTCCATTTGATGGTTGAGATATGTGCTGTGAATTTGTAAATTATCGCCTTGGTTATGTTGAAACTGGTTCAGGAGGTTTTCTAAACTTTCTAGAACCTTTTGGAAGTTGTTATTTTGATCTGATGTTTCCATTTTCGCTCCTAGACGGTCTGCAATCGCATAACGTGCTGTAGGTAATAATTCTTTGGTTACTTGATTTGAAAAGTTGGCAGGATTCATCTGGGGCTGTTGTGGAGAAGTAATGACAGGTGTTTTTTTGTGTCCGTTTCCGTTTCCATTTCCGTTATGGCCGTTAGTAGAAGGAGTTACAGGAGTTGTAGGAATTACAGAATTATTAACTTCTAAATTCCCAGATTCCTGTACTCCTTTAATCTTGTATCCATCTTGTAATGCTTCGGTGAAGGCACTTCTGGTTTTTTCGGAAACGTAGTTAACACCCTTTAATTTGACGTTTAATGCTTTTTTGGTGGGAGTTGCGGATATAACTGGGGGTAGTTGGTAGGGGTCGAGATTGCTTAAAACCATACCAATGACCCGCAGTTGTACTGCTGCTTCTCGGAGGGAGCGATCGCTATTTTTCTGTGTGCTGGGATTGAGTGATACGGTAAGATGAGGGCGATCGCCTAAAGTATCTTTGACTAAGTTGGTGAGAATCCGCTTGGGTCCAAATTCTACGAAGCAGTAACCACCCGCAGCATAGATATTTTCAATCTCTTGTTTAAACAGCACTGAACTAGAAAGGTGTCCTTCCAGAACTCTTTGAATTCCTGATGGTTCTTGGGGATATTGTTTACCGGTAACATTGCTGAAAACGGGAACTTTAGGATTTTGGAAAGCTACTAAGTTAGTAGCGATCGCAAATGATTTCTGAGCAAATGCAATTAAAGGTGTATGGAAAGCAGCAGAAACTGGTAACAATACCGCCCCATATCGCAATTCTTGGAACTTTTGCTGGATTTTCTTAATTTCACCAGTTGGCCCAGCGAGTACAACCTGTGTGGGAGAATTAAAGTTAGCGATCGCCACCTGGGGAAAATTCCGCAGCACCGCTTCTACTTTATTAATATCTTCCTTCACCGCTAACATACTACCCGCATCATGGTCTGGGTCTTTCGGTACAGCCATCGCTTGACCTCTAGACTTAACCAAGAACAAGTAATCCTCCTCAGTCAGCACTCCTGCAGCCCACAAAGCCGTCAATTCACCAAAACTATGCCCAGCGGCAAAATCTGACTTAAACCCAGCTTGCTGGAAAATAGAATACAGTCCCGCACTGAACACCCCAATAGCAGGTTGAGCATATTCAGTTCTTTGCAAAGCCGCAATTTGAGCATTTTTCTCCGCTTCTTCAAAAGTCGGATGGGGGAAAACAATTTCCGAAATTGGCTGCAAATTATCTTTAATTAACAAACCATCCATCTGACTATACAACCGACGCAAAGGAGGGAAATTGATCACCGCTTCCCTACCCATTTCTAGGTATTGAGAACCTTGTCCAGAGAACAAGGCCACAACTTTTCCAACCAATTCCATGCCAGAAGCACGGTAATAAATACCTTGAGGATGTTCCCAAGAAACTGCTGACTGCTTATTCTTCAGCAAATCAATACTAACTTTCAGTAACTTACAAGTTTCTTGCAGATTCTCAGCTACAAACCCAATTCTGGTAGCAGGTTGAGGAATAGCTACAGACTTCGATTCTTGAACTAATTGAGAGTAATATCTTTCTCGTTCGTTAGATTGCAAATTATTGAGAGTTGCTTCTAACTTCGTAATCAATTTTGCCGGAGTAGAAGCAAATATTAACACTTCACTCGGTGCATTATGTAAACGATAAGCTTGCTGTTGTTCTGCTTCGTATTCTTCCAAAACAACATGATAATTAGTACCGCCAAAACCAAAGGAACTTACCCCCGCACGTCTTGGTGCTTCACCTTCTGCACGTATCCAAGGTCTAGTTTCAGTATTCAAATAAAACGAAGAATTTTGAATATCGAGCTTAGGATTTGGCTCAGTAATATTGATAGTTGGTGGTAAAATCTTGTGATGTAGCGCCAGAGCAGTTTTAATTAAACTTGCCGCACCTGCTGCCGCTTTGGTATGTCCAATTTGGGATTTTACACTACCCAAAGCAATGTGTTGCTTTTTGTTGTCATTTTGAGTAAAAAAATCTCGCAAAGATCCAAATTCAGTTGGATCTCCAGCCATCGTTCCTGTACCATGAGCTTCCATCAAACCCACAGTCGCAGGAGAAAAACCAGCATCATTGTAAGCACGTTCTAAAGCCTTAACTTGTCCTTCTTTCCGAGGAGCATAAATACTCTTGTAGCGGCCATCGCTAGAAGTGCCAATACCTTTAATAACGGCATAGATTTTATCACCATCTCTTTCAGCATCTTCGAGACGTTTAAGAACAATCATTCCGATACCTTCACCCAACATCATCCCGTCTGATTTAGCATCAAAAGGTTTGACGTTATCGCTAGGAGTAACAGCAGGAGTTTTGCTAAAAGAAATGTAAGCCATAATGGAGTTATCTGTATCTACTCCACCAGTCAGCATCATATCGCTACGATGTTCAACTAGCTCACTAATAGCCATTTTTAAAGCACCGAAAGAACTAGCACAAGCAGCATCAACTACACAGTTAGTACCGCCAAAATTGAGACGATTGGCAATTCTTCCTGCCACCACATTTGCTAACATTCCAGGGAAAGCATTTTCATCCCATTTGATATAAGCACTTTTAATTTTATCGACGATTTTCTGAGTATCTTCGTCAGATAAACCAGTACTTTTGAGAACTTTTTCCCAAATCGGATATTCTAACCTTGCAGATAGAGGTATTCCTAATTGCTTGGCTTGAGCTACACCTAAAATTACCCCTACATAATCGCGACTAAATTCACGAGCTTCACCATAACCAGCATCTTCCATTGCTTCTTTCGCAACTACCAAACTTAACAGTTGCGATACATCCGTAACTTCTAAAATGCTGGGAGGAATACCAAATTCAATCGGGTTAAAATCAACTTCAGGAATAAATCCACCGCGTTTGCAATAGGTTTTATCTTCTGGTGTTCTGGGGTTAGGGTCGTAGTAATCTTTAACGCTCCAATGGCTCTCAGGAACATCAATAATACAATCAATTTTATTAACAATATTCGCCCAATATTGGCGTAAATTTCTGGCTTGTGGTAGTAGAGAAGCCATACCAATAATTGCTATAGGATTTTGTTGGAGTTGTCTGTTAATTTTGTGAGTCGACATTTGGTTTTCTGATTTCATTTTTTTCTCCTCTATAAACCGAATCAAATCCTTTTCACAACTGTTAATAAGGCTCTCTAACTCTGCCAAGGCAGTATTAATAGAATCAGCAGACATAATGGCATAGAGTAATCTTGAGGACTGTGGATTGTTTAGCTACAGTAATTTCCGTTGCTTAGAAATAATGAAGTGATCTCTTTTAAGAAACAGTATTTCACGTAGCTGCGTAAGCAATTAAGCTTTTCATCCATCAACACCACACGGTAAATACTACCTTGTTTAAGCATCTAAATAATTGGCATTTTTGGTGTTTTCAGGTAATGTGGTAACGCTGTAATAGTGACAAAATACTATACAATGTACGACCCTTGATATTTCGGTAATTGGTCGTTCTAATTACAAAAATTGGTAAGATATTCTGGGATTTGTTTCGATACTAGATTGGTAAATACAGCAGATTGCAGATCAATGAGGTACAGAATCTAAATTGAAACCAAGACAGCAAGACAGTTGTACTCCTGACTCCTGACTCCTGTTGTAGTATCCAATGTGCATAGGATATATTTTCAAGAATTGAATCCCAATTCAACAATAAAAACTGACGTTTAGACATGAAATCAGAAATAGATTTTTCTCTTGCACATTTTGAACTGTAGCTGGTGTTAATTACAACATCCTGAATCTTATTCAATACCATGTTCAGTTTCACTGTTCAGGATAATACATTTTATGGGGTTTGACCAATAAAAGCTGCTAAACTCGTTACAGAAAGAACACTACTTTGAATCAAAATTCATGCTATATGAAAAAACACTTAAACTGTTCTAAACACAACGTGGCTGGTTTATAGTATTTTTTCCTTTTGACTTTCAGTTGATTGAGTAATTGCCTTGCTGCTTTTAAATGTTGAATTAATACAAAGACTAACACAACTTATAGAAATTGAATAGTTCATTTAAAGTAAGTTTAGAGAAAAGATATTTGGATCATCAACTTACTTTTCAATATGCAATTAATGCAAGCGTATAATCTTAGACTAAATTTCTACAGCAACGTTTTATTGCTTAGGTATAACTGAGTAGTTTTTCCTTGATTTATTCAGATAAATAAACAGATTTTATAGGTAGGTATAAATCATTAGATATACAATTTATTGCCATGAACATAAATATCTTATTTTCAGATAAACATGATAATTTAGCCTCGGTTTTTGATGAATCTATAAGATAACTCAACTTATTAATCGAAATAGTTATTCATAAAGCAAATATTAATTTTTAGGATGTGTTTGCTTCAACACCAATAGATTAGCCAAGGCTGCATAACCAGGTAAAATGTAAGGAAATTTAGATATTATCAGTTGATAAAGCCTGATTTGATAAGAGAATTACAGATTTAATCGTTAAATTATGAGTTGCTAATATAATACCCCAGAGTAAATAGCTCATTTGAGCTAGGTTTATGATTACAAAATTATTTTTTTATGTACATCAAAATCAAACTAGCAAATTTAATTTGTTGACAAAATAAAATATTTTTGGCAAGATTGAATTTGAGTTCATCCAGTTTTTTTAGTTGAGTAGATCAACCATTCTTCACATCTAGAAATCGAGATTGTGGATTAGTAATTTGGTATTTACCGCTACGTCATCAAATACCCATTCAAGATATAACTGAGGATACCTGAAAGTAATATCACCCTTAGTTCTGCCCTTGTCATTGTAATCTATAGCCCCTCAATTACGTTCGCTTAAGGAAGTAAAAACGTAATAATTCAGCATTCCATTCAGCAGTCAGCTAATACCAGATTGTAGCCAATTCATCCGTGTTAATTTGGAGAAAGTGACAACTTTGTAAATAGCTATCCTTGTTAGATTTCAGCCTTATCTATTTTGGCTGAATACCTACACTAATATAGCTATGACAACTATCTATGAGCAAAAATGGAATAAAAATATGGCATTAAACAAAGAACGCCGGTTATTGAAAAGAGCCGCTAAGAAGTGGAAAATAATTTTAGCCGCTTCCATTGCTTTAGCTACAGGGTTACTATCTTTTTACAGTTTTTCTCAATTAAAATTAAAACCTAATTCTCAGATTCCTTTTTCCTTACTTAGTTCCCCCAAACCAACTCCTGTAAAACTTGCCGTAACTGCTTTGGGACGCTTGCAACCACAAGGTAAAATTACTTATTTATCTGCTCCAAATTCCATTAACAGTGTGCGTGTAGAAAAACTGTTAGTTAGTGAAGGAGACGAGGTAAAAACGGGGCAAGTATTAGCTTATTTAGATGACTATGCTCGTTCTAAGATAGCGATTAAATTGGCCTTTGACAAATTACTAATTGCTAAAGCCAAATTAGCACAGGTAAAAGCTGGAGCCAAACCCGGAGATATCAATGCTCAAAAAGCAACAATGGCTCGTTTACATTCCCAACTAAAAGGAGAAATTGCGGCTCAGACAGCTACAATTAACCGTATTCAAGCTGAAGTAGATAATGCTCAGAAAGAGAGCGATCGCTATCAGCAATTGTATAAAGATGGTGCCATTTCTGCTTCCATTGCAGATACCAAAGCCTTACAACTGAAGACATCACAACAACAGTTAATAGAAGCTAAAGCGACTCTTATCCGTACTCAAAACACACTGCAAGATCAAATTAAAGAAGCCACAGCTAAACTCAACAGCATTAAAGAAGTACGCGGTGTTGATGTGGCCTTAGCAGAAGGTGAAGTCAAAAGCGTCCAAACTGTTATTCAACAAGCTAAAGCAGATCACGAATTAACCTACATCAAATCTCCCATAGATGGCAGAGTTTTTAAAATTCGTTCTAAAAATGGCGAAGTCATCACTACATCCGGCTTTGCTGAACTTGGTAAAACAGCAGAAATGAGTGTACTTGCTGAAGTTTATCAAACCGATATTCAAAAAGTGCGTGTAGGTCAAAAAGCCGTCATTACCAGTGCTACCTTTCCTGAAAAAATACATGGAACTGTGAAAGCAATTGGTTGGCAAATTGACAAACAAAACATCTTTAGTATTAACCCCAATTCAGATACAGACCGCAAAATAGTTGAGGTCAAAATATCCATAGATAATCCTGCTGATAGCAAAAAAGTGTCTCGCTTGACCAACTTGCAAGTAGATGTCGCTATCCAAATTTAGTCATTAATAATAGGTCACAGTGAATAGGTAACAGGAAATAGGGAACATGGGGATATGAATAACCCAATTACCAATTACCACTGACAACTAACAAAATATATGATTGTCAAAATTCCTTTAGCATGGCTACAGCTTGCCCAGCAAAAAGTACGTTTTCTTGTAGCTGTAGCCGGAATAGCCTTTATTGTACTGCTGATGTTTATTCAACTTGGCTTCCAAGATGCACTTTATTCTAGTGCCACAGCATTACATCAAAATCTCAAGGGTGATTTGTTTTTAGTCAGTTCTCAATATAAAGCTTTGACTGCTAATCAAAGTTTTTCTCGAAATCGTTTATACCAAACATTAGGTTTTAATGGTGTCGAATCAGTTAGCCCTATATATTTGCAATTTGCCAAATTGAAAAATCCTGCTACTGGCGAAAAATATTCAATCTATGTCATAGGTTTTGACCCAGGAAAACCAGTGATGAATCTCCCAGAAGTCCAGAATAATTTGGATATACTTAAAAATACTGGTGTCATGTTATTTGATAAGAATTCTCGCCCAGAATTCGGTCCAATAGCAGAAAAGTTTGAGCAAGGAGACACTGAACAAACAATTGAAATCTTTCCCTTTGATTCTCTTCAAGGTTATCGAGTTAGAGTTGGTGGTTTATTCGGTTTAGGACCTTCCTTTGGTGTCGATGGAAATTTAATTGTTAGCGACTCAACTTTCTTAAAGATTAATCCTAATACCCGTCATGCAGAAAACATAGATGTAGGTATTATTAAACTCAAACCAGGTTTTGACCCAAATCAGGTTTTAAAAGATTTGCAAGCAAGTATACCTAATGATGTACAGATATTTACTCGTAAAGGCTTTATTAATTTTGAAAAAGAATATTGGGCAGCTAGAACACCCATAGGTTTCATACTTAATCTGATGCTAACTATGGCTTCTGTGGTGGGTGTAGTTATTGTTTATCAAATTCTTTACAGCAATATTGCTACTCAATTTATTGCCTACGCAACATTAAAAGCTATTGGCTACGCTAATGGTTATTTATTAAATATAGTCTTTCAACAGGCATTAATCTTAGCTTTATTAGCTTATATACCAGGATTTATTTTCTCCGTTGCCTTATATGATTTTGCTATGGAAGTAACTAAATTACCAATCATTATGACTTCTAATAATGCCTTAATTGTTTTAACTTCTACAATTCTAATTTGTATAACTTCTGGAGCATTAGCTATTAATAAACTCCGCTCTGCAGATCCAGCTGATATTTTCTAAGTAAGCTGGGACAAATTCAAAAATTCAACCCTCAATATTTACTAATTAATAGTATGAACTTCAACAACAAAACTATTCTGATCACCGGAATTGACGAATTTATCGGCTTACGTGCAGCTGAATTAGCTATAGCTCAAGGCATGAAAGTCAAGGGAATACAAAGTTCTTCAGTTCAGGATCAAACTCTAAAAAATTTAGGAGTTGAAATAATCGTTGGCAGCATCACTGACGAAAAAACTGCTCAACGAGCTTGTCAAGGAGTAGACATTATTCTACATAATTGTCAATTAGCAGAAGAAGCTGGAGAAATTAAGCCTTTTCGAGAAATAAATGTTGGTGGTACTCTCAATATGGCCAAAGCCGCAAAGCAAGCTGGTGTGAAAACATTTCTACATCTTTCCACTGTCCTCGTTTATGGCTTTAACTATACCAATCAAATTACAGAAACGGGAACACTTGCAAGCGATAATAATCCCTACTGTCAAACAAAAATTGAAGCCGAAATAGAAGTTTTAAAACTGAATTCACCACCAGGTTTTGGCGTGATTATCATTCGTGCTGGAGATGTTTATGGACCAGGAAGTATCCCTTGGATAGTCCGACCAGTTCTAATGATGCGACAAAAATTATTTGCCTATGCAAATGATGGTAAAGGTGTGATGAATCATTTATATGTAGATAACTTGATTGATGCCATCTTTTTAGCAATAGAAAAAGAAGCTTACGGCGAAATTTTTAATGTCACAGATGGTGAAGAAACTTCTTGGAAAGATTATTTTATCCACCTGGCAGCAATGGAAGGTTTACCCGCACCTATGTCTCTGCCTAAAGAGGAAATGAAATTATTTTTACGGGTAAGAAATCAAGGACAAAGATTTTTTCGCAAAAAAGCTGATATTCTTCCTGAATCCGTCGATTTTATGAGTCGTCTATATCCTTATTCCATTGCTAAAGCTACGAACATATTAAACTATAAGCCCAAAGTTGATTTGGAAGAAGGGATGAAACGTACACATCAATGGTTACAAAAAATTGATGTTCAAAAATTGATGAAGTAACACAAGAATTAGTATAAGTTATTGAGTAATTATGTATGTATAAATACACACCAAAATTAAGTATTGGGCTACCTGTATACAATGGTCAGAAATTTCTCCAAGAGTCTTTAGATTCTCTGTTAAATCAGACTTTTGGTGATTTTGAACTAATTATCTCAGATAACGCTTCTACAGATAATACTGAAGGAATTTGTAGAAATTACGCTGCACAAGATCAACGTATTTGTTATTATCGTCATGATAGTAATATTGGTTGTGCGCGTAATTTTAATCGCGTATTAGAATTGTCTAAAAGCGAATACTTTAAATGGGCAGCTTATGACGACTTACACGCTCCTGATTTTATCAGTAAATGTATGCAGGTACTTGAGAATAATCCTGATTATATCTTGTGTCATTCCCACACATCTTTTATTGATGAACAGGGTAGGTTTCTGCAAAATTACAACATTAATCTGAATACTAATTCATCGAAATTACAGGTTAGATTTGATGAATTATTAACTAAACATTTGTGCTATCAAATGTATGGTGTAATTCGCAAATCTGCTTTGAAAAAAATACCTCCTATGGGTGGTTACGGTAATGCAGACGGGATTTTATTATTAAGACTGGGTATGGTTGGACAGTTTTATGAAATCCCTGAATACTTATTTTTTGCCAGGAGTCATCCTCAACAATCTTTGAGTATGTTCTTTCCAAATTACTTGTCATTTACTAACAAAAATTCCCGATACTCATTAAATATGCTACCGAATTTTTATGATTATTCAGTGTGGTTTGACTCGGCTAATAAGGGAAAAATATTATTTCCTCATTGGCGAATCCTCAAAGAATATCTACTTTCAATTAGTCAAAGTTCACTGAATCTCCATGAGCAATTATTGTGTTATTTTAACCTTTGCAGAAAGCTATCTGGAAATGAATCTTTATTAATTAAAGATTTGTGGATGGCTGCAAAAATATTACTTTCAAAGAAGTTGCCAACAACCAAAGCAGCAAAAGTGCAAGTTCCATCCCATTACTCTGGCATCAATTAATATGTTGAAAACATCTCGCTTCTCTTATTTATTGCTGGTAACTTTATTAAGTGTCAATTGTGCTAATACTGTTCATGCAGAACCAAGTACTACACTAACTGTAGTAGTGAATGGTATCCGTAACAATACAGGTGAAATTTGCTTCAGAGTTTACGATTCTGAAAAAGGATTTCCTATGAGTAATTCTAGTGAAGTTAAAAGTGGCTGTACTAAAATTACTGGTAATTCTGTGAAGAAAGTATTTTCGGGAGTACAACCTGGTACTTATGCTGTTGCCGTAGTTGATGACCAAAATGGTGATAGGAAACTCAATAAGGACTTTTTTGGTATTCCTCAAGAAGGTTTTGGAATTTCGAAAAATCCCATTATTTCCATCCGAACTGGTACACCAAAATTCCAAAAAGCCAGTTTTAAAATGACAGAAAATACCACTATCAATATCACCATTAAATATTCTCTTGATCCATAGAGAATAGGTGAGAGTAAGAACGGAATAGGGAATAGGTGTTGATTAATGTTTCCCTATCTCCCTGTCTCCCTAATCCCCAGTCCCTAATCCCCAGTCCCCAACCCCTAATTCTATGGAAGATTTGACCAACTTTCTGTCTAAGTCTTTGATAGGTTGGTTGGTAATTCAAGTATGTTTAACGCTGGTATTTTTATGGTATCTGCGTTCATACAAACAACCCTTATTATCAGATGAACAGTTACCTAAAACGGCAGTAATTCTTTGTTTACGAGGTGCTGATCCATATTTACCTAAATGTGTACGATCCCTCTTAAAACAAAACTACCCGCAGTATGATCTAAAACTGATCATAGATAGTCCAGAAGATCCGGCTTTTAAAATTGTCAAAGAGGCAATTACTGAAATTGGTGCAACTAATTTTCAAATTAGCACCTTAAGAACAGTACGCCATAATTGTAGTCTTAAATGCAGTTCTTTGGTGCAAGCTGTCTCAGATTTAGATGATTCTTACCAAGTAGTTGCATTAGTAGATGCAGATACTATAGTTCATCCCAATTGGTTAAGAGAATTAGTTAGTCCTCTCACTGATGACAAAGTGGGACTAACAACAGGAAACCGTTGGTATGTACCCACAGGGAAATATTGGGGTTCTTTAGTACGCTATGCTGGCAACGTGTCAACTGTTGTACAGATGTTCCTATTTCAAGTTCCTTGGGGTGGCAGTTTAGCAATTAAAAAAGAACTGCTAAACCAAACAGAATTACTCGAAAAATGGGGAGAAGCTTTTGCTGATGATATGCTCATGCATAAAATTATCAAAAAACATGGACTAGGAATTAAATTCGTCCCTTCCTTGTTAATGGTTAACAGAGAAGAAAGCGACTTAACCTACTTATTCGCATCTCTCAAACGCTTAATACTTTGCTCACGACTTTATCACCCCAATTGGTTAGCTTTAGTCAGTGATGCTGTTTCCAGTATTCTATTTCCCACCGTCACTATCATATTGGCTTTAGGATTTTTGTTAGCAACAGAATGGAATAGGTCAGTTTCCCTATTTAAATCCTATAGCATCTACACCATCGGATTACTCTTGTTAATGCTAGTAATGGAACTAGGAGTACAAGAAGTAATTCGCTCTCAAGGTCAAGTGACTCCTCAAGTTTCACTAACCACAATAATAAAAATGTTAATTGCCATTCCTCTAACACAGTGGGTTTATGGATTGGCAATACTATCTTCTCTTTGGATGTCAAAAGTTACATGGCGCGGACTTACCTATAAAGTCCAAGGACCCTGGAATATTCACTTAGTTGAATATCATCCTTATCAATGGTTAGATCAACCAATCTATGGTAAACTTTCTCTGTAATTTCATATTGGTATTTTGTTAATCTTCAGATACAAACACCAACATTTTCATGAAAGAGTAGCTGCGTAAATCCTAACCCAGCCATTTCATGAAATAGTTACTTCCCAATGAAAAAACAACCTCTTCGCATCGCCTTATTTACAGGATTATTTCCTCCATTCTTAACAGGAGTTTCAGTTGCAGTACATCAGCGAGTACGTTGGTTACTTGAACAAGGACATCAAGTTTTTCTCATCCACCCAGAAATAAACAATCAGTATCCTAAAATAGTTGGTAATCGTCCCATGCCGGGACTAGAAGAACTACAATCTTTCCCTAGATTTTCATCTTACGCCTTTCCTACACAACCACTAATCTTCTACAAATCGCTACCTCAACCACTCAACTATCGCCATTGGAGCGATAGTAAATTACTAGAGAAATTTCAGCCTGATATTATCATTGTTGAAGAAGCAGCACAGATGAGGGGGTTATACTCAATTTTCTTGCAAGGCTATGGTCGGCCGATAGGAGTTGAATACGCTAAACGTACCAAAACCCCAATTATCTCGGTTTTTCATACTGATATCGTGGCTTATATCCGATATTATTTAGGAGATGTCTTCTTCAGTTTACTGCGCCCAATCGTTCCTCTTTTAGTGAAGCAGTTTAGTAATGCGTATAGTCTAAATTTATTTCCATCTAGAGAACAACTATCTAAATACCAAAAGCTAAAATGTAAACGGGTTGAATACCTTCCTTATCAAGGAATCAATTGTGAAAAATTTCACCCCCGGAACATCTGTTATGACCCAAGACCTGATGATCAACGCCCAACTATTATCTTCGTTGGACGCATCACAGCAGAAAAAAATGTCACTCAACTTTTAGATGCATTTCCATTCATTGCTGCTAAAATTCCCGATGTCCACTTAGTTATTATTGGCAGCGGACCTTTAGATCAAGAAATTCGTCGCCGCGCTCAAGCTTTCCCATTTGGAGTAACAATTTGGGGTGAATCTCACGGTACCGAACTTTTGGGATGGTTCGCTAGAGCCGATGTTTTTGTTAACCCTTCAGTCACGGAAAATTTCTGCACTACAAATAACGAAGCTTTAGCTTCTGGAACTCCTGTAGTTGCAGCTATCGCTCCTTCAACTCCTGAACAAGTGATTATTGGTTATAATGGCTTTCTTGCTCAACCCAACAACCCCAAAGATTTTGCTGAGAAAATAATTACAATTCTCGAAAATCCTGACCTCAAAGCACAATTATCTCAGCAAGCTCGTCCTTCAATATTAGAATTTGATTGGTCAGTATGTAGCGAAAAATTTGAAGATAAGCTCTACCAATTAGTTGGAATACCCAAAATGGTTGAGTTATCTAATAATTAGTCATCATCCACAGGTCGATAAAAACAGCCAATCTGGCTACCTATCTTTGATAATGTCTGGTAGAGTATTGAAGTAATTGACCTGTGGGCTTTTAGGTTGCAGGTTTGAGATATTAATAAACTTTACCAAAATTTTATCAGTAGAGAAATGACCTACTTCAACTGATAAATATTGGTAATTTCCTCAACTGTGCCTAAAAATCTTTAGACCTCATAAGTCATCACTTATGAGGTCTTTCATTAGAGTTAGGACTTATTCAGGAGTCAGAGTGTTTGAGAAATTTGTTAATTATCAAATATAGGAATCATATATGAGTTGGGTAATTTCTGACAGTTTAAAAAACTTGCTGACATAAATCCTTTAATTATGTCTGAATTTTCAGTCTTGTCAGCGATACACAAACATCAAATAGATCCCAGATTCCGCAGTTAAGTAAGTAGCATAGATAAACTACATTTACAGGCAATTCAGAACTATTTTTTTTAAACATCCAGTAGCCATGAAAATATAAATTATACACGTCAAAGTTCCAGCTTTCTTATTGTGTAAAAAAAGCTAGTTAGACAACAATGTTTAATTTGGATTCTTCAATCACTTATGAAAATACAAGACAAGACTATGTACTAGTGAAGTAGAGATTTGAAAAGTAAGACAATAAATAATACTTTTGACAAGCTGTAGGTAGGAATTGCAATATTTGATAACGTTCCTCTGTCAAGTTCAGAATCCTATCAACTCCTTGTGTATTCAGAAAATGAATCCCTTGAAAACATACCCGAGTTGTTTCAAGTCGGGGAACCCACCCAACCCACTGGCTCTGAAATATCCAATAATTCTTGTCCTAGATTATTTAGGTAATTATTATACTCTCTATGCAAATGTAATGAGGTTGAATCTAAATGGGAATATTTGGTTGCTACTCCATATTTTTTTACTACCTCTAGAGCAATTATTAGGATTAATTTAGTTAATCTATATTTGTATAGCTTATCCATTACTCTGCCTATTTTATCATCATTTAAATCTTCTGCTTCAATTCCCGCTCCTAATAAATGTTCTATGGCTTTCTTCTCAAAAAATCGAGGAGATAAATATCATGGTCTCCATACAAAACCTAGTCTATTCATAATGATTGCTTTGACTATTTCTCTTGTATTCACTTTCTCTCTACTATCTATTAAGAATATCTTATTGATTTTTTCTAGAATTCCTATCTCATCTATTATTCCTGTATTCCCAAGTGATCCAAGTTCCTACTCTCAAACTCTTCTTTTTGGTAATTCATATTTTTGGGTATTTTTATTTAATTTAGGCTCATTTACATTCATTTTCTCATCTTTTATCCTGAATTCATTGTCAATACCCCACCACCTGAACTCTTACGTATTGTCTATTTGTTTACTATTTAAATTATGTATTTACTACATATCTTCCTTTATATTTTACATGTATATATCTACTACAATATGAATTGCGGAATATGGGATAGAAGTCCAATAGAAGTCCAATATTTGTCGGTTAAAGAATAAATGGGAAGACAAAAATTTTTACTCTTTACCCAAACAAACTGACACATTTCAGATTATTAACCTATTGGTATTGATAGGATTTCTACAGTAGTTGCAATTCGTTTTTGATTGCTATATATTCATAATTAAAATAATTTATTTATTAGACTTAATTCCTGGAGTTATGTCCTAAGAATTACACTTATAGACTTGATTTTTTAGTTTCTGTCAGCAAAAATATAAATAAGTCTAACATCTTGTAGGCTCTCTTGGTGACAACTTAACCTTATCCAATGTCCATAGTCCGCACATGCGGACTTTTTTTATATATTCGAAATTGGCGTTCCTGAATCAGATTATGCAATACCAAAATTACCTTTCTTTTTCTTTCTTTGCGTCTTTACTTTAGACAAATTCATACTTAAGATTAGACAAATTCATACTTAAAATCAGCAAAGCTCTCGAACAATTGCAGTTACATCCTGAAGTTGAAGTGATCATTTATGATTTAGAAATGCCACGGATGAATGGATTTGAATTGTTAAGCCATATCCGTCAAAATCCGGCTTTAGCTAAAAAACCTGTAGTAATTCTCACTTGTCGTAGTTCTGAAAAATATCGTCAGTTAGCTCAAGAATTCGGTGCAACAGCTTATTTGAGTAAACCTTATTTAGAGCATGAATTTCTGGCTACTGTTGAGAGTTTAGCTAACTGTAACTAAAATTAGGGTTTGCTGGTTACAATTTTTGCAAATAATTTCTATTTCTTAGGTGTGGCTTCACCAAATTTAATGACGAGTGCGATCGCAATACTCACCACCAGAATTAACGTCATACTCAATGCTGAACCAAAACCCCAATTTTGAGTAGCACCCAGAAACTGATTATAAACTAACCGTGCTGCTGTCATGCTAGAAGCACCACCAAGTAATTCTGGGTCAATAAAATCCCCCAAAGCAGTAATGAATACCAACAAAGAACCAGCCGCAATACCTGGAAAAACTTGCGGTACTGTCACCCTCCAAAAAGTCTGCACTGGATTTGCACCCAAATCAGCAGCAGCTTCTAATAACTGTTGATCTAGTTTTTCCAAAGAAGCATATAAAACTAAAACCATATAGGGTAATAAACTGTAACTCATACCAATTAATACCGCTGGATTACGGTTCAATAATTCCAAAGCAGGTAAACCTAAACTGGTCAGTAAACTATTCAATAATCCTGTAGGACGTAGGATAGTAATCCAAGCATAGGAACGTAATAAAGAAGAAGTCCATAATGGTAAAACAAACCCTAATAACAGCAAATTACGCCAGCGTTTTGGTGCCATTTGAGCAATCCAATAAGCAACTGGAAAACCCAAAATTAAACAAATAATTGTTGTCTTGATTGCAAACAATAGAGAATTGAATATTACTTGTAAATAAAGTGGTTCAAGGATACGTATATAGTTTTGAATACCATCAGGATTAACAATATCTCCTGGAGCAATATCCTTAACTAAACTTAATTCAAAAATTATTAATGTTGGTAGCAACAATAATAGTAATAACCATATCCCAGATGGTGCAAGTAACGCTAAAGGCTGTAAGAATTCGCTAGTATAGTGATTGAATTTCACTTTCTTGGCAATATTACCAGGGGATTCTGTTGGGGAATTAGGACTTTGAATAGACACGACTCAGTACCAATTTTAGGTTTTAAGGGTGTAAGGGTGTAGGGGGAGAAGAACCTCCTGAACTCTTTCTACTTCATGCCAGCAATTGAGTCCAATATCGCTCATAAACCTCTTCCAATTTGCCTATAGGAGTGACTGGTTCACACTTATCTAAAATTGCCTGTGGAGGAAAGAGGTTAGTATTATTTTGAATCTGATTTGGCAATTGTTCAAAACCAGCACGATTGGGAGTAGCAATATTTAGTCTTTTGCTGATTCCAGCTGCTATATCTGGTTTTAGCAGCAAGTTAATCCAACTATATGCTCCAGGGAGATTATTGGCTGTTTTGGGAATGACAATAGTATCTGTCCAGAGTGAAGAACCACTGCGAGGAATCACATATTTAAGTTTGGCGTTTTCTTTGGATATTTTGATTCCATCGGCAGAATAACACATGGCTAATAATAAATCTCCTGCCAGAATTTGGTTTTGCCAGGCATCGGTATCAAAAGCTGCGATTGCAGGTTTCAACGACGACAATTTTTTATAGGCTTGTTTGATTTCCATTTCATTTTGTGAATTGTAAGAATAACCGAGCATTTTTAATGTTGCACCCATCACCTCCCGCACATCATTGAGCAAGGTCATGCGCTTATAAAGTTTATCTTGGTTTCGCCAAAGATACTCCCAATCTTCTGGTGGAGTCGTCAGCTTTTCTGAGTTGTAAAGTAACCCGGTCGTTCCCCAATTAAAGGGAATACTATAACGGTTATTAGGGTCATAACCTGGGTTTTGAAATTGGGGAAATAAATTTTCTAACCCTATTAGGTGTTGATGATTGATTTCTGTTAATAAATTTTTCTCTACCATCTTCTGTACCATATAGTCAGATGGATAGATAATGCTGTAAGTAGCTATACCTCCAGCTTGTAATTTAGCCAGCATCACATCATTGGAATCATAAATATCTGCTAATACTTTTATCCCAGTTTGGGTGGTGAAAGTAGATAATAATTCTGGATCAGTATATTGACTCCATGTGTATATAGATAGGCTGTCACTTTGACCAGAGTTAGTATAATTTGTACTCACATTAGCTAATCTCCAGCCACAACTGCTTAAAGACAGGCTAGAAAGTGCTACCATTCTTTTTAGGAATAGTCTTCTGTTAGTCATTTGAGTCATTATGGATTTTTTATCCTTGATGCTTGACTAATAGCTAAACAGTCAGTTTCTGCCCACCAAAGATAGATGGGTGTGTGACAATCTGGTAAGGTGCCAAACGTGTTGGGTTGTAAAACATTAACATTTATGCCATTGGCTAATTCCACAACATAATTAACATGAGTACCTAAATACATGATATTAACTAATCTGCCTTCAAAGCAGTTGCTTAGTAGATTTGGTTGATAAAGAGAAATCTGAATTTTTTCTGGACGCACACTTAATACTACTGCTTCCAATAATCCAATAGGTGTATCTTCTGTACGAGCAGCAACAATAGAGAGTCCTGTTTTGGTCAACACTTTGACACACTCGGACTCAACTGTGGTAATTTCTCCACTGAATAAATTAGTATCACCAATAAAATCAGCAACAAAAGCAGTTTGAGGATGTTCGTAAATTTCGCTGGGAGTCCCGACTTGTTCAATTTTGCCTTGATTCATGACTGCGATGCGATCAGATAAAGATAATGCTTCCTCCTGATCGTGTGTCACCATCACAAATGTTAATCCTAACTCCTTGTGGAGATTGCATAGTTCAACCTGCATTTCCTTACGCAGTTTTAAATCTAATGCTCCCAAGGGTTCATCTAGGAGTAAGACAGCGGGACGATTAACTAAAGCCCTAGCTAAAGCCACTCGTTGTTGTTGACCACCAGAAAGTTGAGAAGGTAAGCGTGATCGCAAACTTTCCATTTTGACGAGTTTTAAAGCTTCTGTCACCCGGCTATCAACTTCGGATTTGGAGATTTTTTTTAACCGCAGTCCAAAAGCAATGTTATCCCACACATTCAAGTGATTAAACAGAGCATAGCTCTGAAACACTGTATTTATAGGTCTCCGGTAAGCAGGCACATTAGTCATCGACTGGCCTTGAATCAGCAACTTACCTGCGTCAACCCTTTCAAATCCAGCAATTAAGCGGAGTATAGTTGTCTTACCACAACCTGAAGGGCCTAAAATACTAAAGAACTCTCCCTGTCTCACATCCAAGTCCAGGCCATGTACTGCTGGTTCTTGGTTGAAAAACTTGAATACATTACGCAGTTCAACATCAAGCGGCTGAAAATTAGTTACACCCCTCTTATTCCGCATCACAGTTTGAGCCATAGTCTTCAGTAGAATGCCATAATATGACGAAACTTGGTTAATCAATGTAGGCTATTAACTTAGACTACAAGTAACACTGTGATTTATTGTAGCTGGCGAAAACACTCTTATTAAAAAGATACTTGCTATTATTTTGTTCTTAATACCGGGTGACAGATGTAAAGCATTGATAATATTAATTTCAAGCATCTTTTGTTATTATTATGGCTATATTACCATCACTACCTAGTAATCAAAAAAATACCCGTTCCGTTGGGCGTGGTTTCCAGTCAGTATTTTTAATACTACTTACTTTATTAATGACATCGGGAATAGGCGCTCGTTTAGCTTATTTGCAAATTATTGATGGTTCAAAACTTCGTCAACGGGCAGAATCTAACCGGGTTCGGATGATTCCCAAACAACCGGAAAGAGGCAATATTTTCGACCGTAATGGCAAACTGTTAGCAACTACTCGCTATCCCCGTTCTGTGTATTTGTGGCCAATGGCACATACTAAGCCCTCATGGCCAGTTGTGGGCAAGCGTCTGTCCCAAATTCTGGATATTTCTGAAGAGGAGATGGAAACTAAATTAGAACAAGCAGGGGCTAACTCGGCTTCTCTAGTTCGCATCGCTCGTAATGTGACTGAAGCGCAAATTACAGCGTTAAAGGAATATGCAACAGAACTTACAGATGTAGAAATAAATACGGAAGCTGTGCGTTATTACCCCCAAGGTAGAGAATTGGCGCATATACTCGGCTACACCCGTGAACTAACAGCAGAACAGTTGAAAAAGAGGAAGCCTGAAGGCTATCGTCTTGGTGACGTGATTGGACAAATGGGAGTAGAAAAAGCCTATGAGAAAACACTCCGGGGTCAATGGGGTGGTCAGCAAGTAGAAGTGGATGGTGCTGGTAGACCTCTGCGGGTTTTGGGAGAAAAACAAGCCAAAGCTGGTAATGATTTGCACCTGACTATAGATATAGAGATGCAGAAGACAGCAGAAAGAGCTCTGGGTAATCGGAATGGGGCAATTGTGGCACTCAACCCTAACAATGGTGAAGTTTTAGCAATGGTTTCCCATCCTACCTTTGACCCCAATATTTTTTCTAAACAAAAACTCTCTCAAAAAGACTGGAAAACCGTCCAAGGTGAGGAGCATCCTTTGGTTAATCGTGCGTTAAGTGCTTTCCCACCTGCTAGTACCTTTAAAATTGTCACTACAACAGCGGGAATAGAATCGGGTAAGTTTTCTCCTAACACGGTGCTACAAACCTATGGTTCTTTAACCATTGGTGGAACAAGATTTGGTGAATGGAACCATGCGGGATTTGGTCCATTAGGTTTTGTTGGGGCTATGCAGTGGAGTAGTGATACTTTCTTTTATCAAATTGGTAAAGGAGTAGGGGGTCATAAATTGATTGAATGGACTCGTAAATATGGCTTTGGTGAACAAACTGGCTTTGAGTTCTCCACAGAAGAAGCCAAAGGGTTAGTTCCTGATGAAAACTGGAAACGCAAAGTTTGGAAAATACCTTGGACTGTAGGTGACTCTATTAATATGTCTATTGGTCAAGGTGCTTTACAAACCACACCTCTGCAAGTGGCTGTGATGTTCGCTGTCCCCGCTAATGGTGGTTATCGAGTGCAGCCACATTTACTTAAGGACAATGGGGACGCAAAAAGGTGGCGCAAATCTTTAAATATGAAGCCAGAAACTGTCAAAATCCTCCGTGAAGGATTGCGGAAAGTAGTATCTGAAGGTACAGGTAAAGCTTTGAATAAACCAACTATTCCCCCAACAGCTGGGAAGAGTGGGACAGCAGAAGCTTGGAAGGGCAGATCCAAACAAAATCATGCTTGGTTTGGGGCTTATGCACCTGCGGATAAACCAGAAATTGTAATTGTGGCTTTTGCTGAACATTCCGGTGGTGGTGGTGGTAGTGTGGCTGCACCAATGATTTTAGAAATCATGGAGGAATATTTCGCCCACAAGCATCCAGGGAAGTATCAGAAAAAGTGACTGGGGACTGAAGACTGGGAGATGGGTCTGGCAACGGAAGAAAAACCTAATTGCTAATCCCCAATGCCCAATGCCCAATCATTTAGCTGGTTTGAGATTTCTGGCTTTGTAGAATGTTTCTAAGCTGTTGCGATCGCCTACAAAACGCCAGTGCCAAGGTTCATAACTCACACCTTGAACATTATCTTTGGGAAAAGATATCTCAAAACCAAACCGTGCAGCATTGGCTTGTAGCCACTGATAGGCTTTGGTATCCTCAAAATTAGGTTGTAGGTTAGTCGCTGGTACTGCTCCATCTCCTATATCCACAGCATAGCCTGTATGATGTTCACTATGACCAGGAGGGGCGCTGAGGGCGGCTCTTTGGGCGGGGGTTTGATTACGTTGAGCGCCCACATTAAAAAATAACTGTTCTTGTTCTTTCACTGAACGAAAGCCAGAAATTGGCGCTAAAATTATACCCATACTTCTAGCCGCTTGTGCCATTTGCTGAAACCTTTGGGCTGCTGCTTGTCGCATTTTGATGGGTCCATCAACTGTAATTGCTAAGAGTTCTGATTCTGGTGCTTCGGGATATGCCAAATGTCCCAAAACCGTATCATTATTAGTAGCTGGGGTATTAGTGGGTATTGGTATAGAACTAACTGGTGTTGGTTGAGAATCAGCATTTTTTTGAGGTCCTGTAATAAAAAATAAAAAACCACTAGTTATAGCCAGCAGAACAAATCCTACTACTCCCCCAATTACCAAAACTAGAGGTTGCACACGGAGTCTAGATCCGGTATCAGGAGTATCGCGTATAGCAGCTGGAATATCATCACCAGGATCTGATTCTGATGATGAGTTTTGCGGTTTTTCTGGAAACCCAGCCTTTTTCAAGTGTCCACTCCTAGTTGTCTACAATTTTGGATTTTAGATTTTAGATTTTAGATTTTAGTTTATGAAAAACTGATTGAATAAGCTTTTCAGTTTTCATCGGTTACAATCATTTTTCTTGATGATATTCAAAATTCTAAATTGGAAAACACTAACGCAATAGGTATCATTTTATATCTCTATTTGAGGTAAAATCTTGATAAACCTCTTAGAACTATATATCAAGTTGCTAGGATTAATAGCAAGTTGCTAGGATTAGTGTTAGTAGGAATTATGCTGGGACGTAAATTACCTACCATATTTACTACTCATTTGGCTAAATTTCTGTTTTGGGTAGGAGTACTGATAAGTATTGTCGCTGTTTTGCGGCAAACAGACTTATCAGAACAGATCTGGATTGCACCAGTGATCGCTTACTTAGCCATTTTACTAGGAGCATTTTTAGCCTGGTTACTGATCAAAGGTCAAGCCTTTTTAAAAAATTCCCAACCCCAACCATCAACCCAAGCTAGTTTAATTCTAGCGTCAATGCTTGGTAACACAGGTTATCTAGGCTTTCCCATCACCTTAGTAATGGTCGGTAAAGAATATTTTGCCTGGGCATTATTTGACGATTTATTGGGGTCAGTTTTCGGAGCTTATGGCTTGGGTGTATTACTAGCAACCCGTTTTGGCAACACAATCCAAAATCATGGACACATGGCTAAGGCTATATTAATCAATCCTGCCCTCTGGAGTTTTGGATATGGGTTATTATTTCGTCAAGTTGCAATCCCCAATATGGTGGAAATTGGCCTAAAGAAATTAGCTTGGTGTGCTATAGCTTTATCTTTAATTTTAATTGGCATGAGACTTTCACGGCTGAATTCTTGGTACAAACTCAAACCAGCGGGAATCAGTTTTTTCATCAAAATGCTATTAGTCCCCATAATTCTAGGCAGCACTCTATCGCTTTTTGGTGTCACTGGTGAAGCAGCACAGGTAAAAGTCTTACAAATAGCCATGCCTCCAGCTTTTGCCACACTGATAATAGCAGAAACCTTTGATTTAGATCATGATTTGGGAGTAACAGCTTTAGCAATGGGGTCTATGGTATTGTTAGTGACTCTCCCTCTTTGGTTGTGGCTGTTTTGAAGATAAGTATCCGGGCTGTACCCTATTCTGGGATGATCTATTAAAACAATTCCAATACTAGTGATCGCTTCATGTCTAAGCCAAATACAAAAGCCCAAAAGACTCAAATTATTGAAGTTCTTACACGGGATTATTTTCCAATGATTCCTCAACTTCAGACTGAACTTCAGAAAAATTGGACACCAGAACAACATAGAAAAATCGTTTGAGTCGTTCTTTAGCTGTATTTGCGATCGCTAATATTGCTAATATTACTCCCCCTCAAGCTGCTCACTCGATTATCAATGGAGGGGATGATAATGGTATTGATGCAGTTTATTCTGATCGGGTTAATAACCTGCTTTGGTTAGTACAGGCTAAGGCGGAGAATCTTCCCAATATGAAAGAGAATAAAGCATTTCGTGATGGAATTCGGGATTTAGTAGATAGAAAGTTTCAAAAATTTAATGCAAGCTTTTCTCGCTTGTAATAAGATGTTGAGGATCCTTTAGACAAAAATGGAGTAACAATACTTGGCTGTAATCTATATTTAGATGGAAGCCTGGGCTCTCATATAGTTAATGATCTCAATCAATTAAAAGATGAACTAAATAAAGTCAATCCGCGCTTTGAATGGGAGGACTTAAACATTGAAAAGATTTATGATTGGTTGACAGCAAAACAAAAAAATGCACCTATGAGCGTATCCCTTCGGGACACTACCTAAAATCTCAGTCACGAACAATTCTAAACTTGCTGATTAAGTAGGAGAAAAGCGTACCTTACTTATTTTATGTAGTGCCTTTCGTGGGAAAGGCGATATATTTCCAAATCTGACAATCAGAAAATTCCTCAACAAATACTTTCACGCTGTGAATGGGGACACGATGATTACAGCCTCAATATAGAAAATCTGCCTAAAGCACCTCCAAAGATTCAGCAAACATCACTACAAAAATCACCAGAACAACCTTTACAACAATCACTATTTGACATGGATAACCTATAATCAATCAACTCATTAATATCACCCAGAACAACTGGAAATTGAAGGACTAAGTACACCACCAAATATTGAAGCTATTCTTCCTAAGACAACTAATTTATTAATTCAGCAAACCATTGATATTCCCCAATCAAATAAGCAGGTATTTATTAGCATAGAAAATTCTGTTAAATGGTAGTTGTAGGTCTAAAATATTAGACAGTTTGAATACGGATAAAAGAGGTAAAAATGGAATTACAGAAATTATGCCAACTTCCAGCTATCCATTGACAACGAAGATTTAACATAATTTCCGCATTTTCTTTTAACCAAAATTTACTGTTTCCTTTCATTCTTAAATTGACAACTTGGCGGATTAAACTTTCGATAGCTCCACTACCAATAGGTAATTTACGGGCTAAAACTTTAGCATAATTCAAAGGTTCTTCCCGATAGGCACGTAAAAGATAATTTCTTTGTTTAACCAGAGTTTTAGAATACTCTCCTACTCCTGAAGCAATAAATTCATCCATATTAATGCAGCTTCTCTAATAGACCTCTTACAAAATTGTTTCTGTGGTATGATAGATAGTTTTAGATTTTATGTATTTTTGCTGCTGTTTGCGATTACTAATTCAAACATAAGCGTGTAACTCTAACTTCTGGCTAAAACAAAGACAACCAAGCATTATAACATAAAATTAATTCTGCAATAGGTCTAATCTTCTCTTCATAGGCCTTGAAAGTTTGTCCATTCTATTCGGGAATGTTATTAATTTCTAAAAGTTTCGTAACTTGCTCTTGAAAATCTGTCAAACATTTGCTTAAATCAAGACTTGAATATATATTTTTGTCATTAATCGTAGGCGTTCACTGTTTTTTATTTGGAAATCCTACCTTTTTTTCCGACCATAATACCAGTCTGTCTCAACTTCTCTCATCTGATAAAATTGTTTAAGTAATTTCATTGTATATATGTATACAATATTTTAATTGTACGGTAAATGGTTTTTATCGATGCCTGTTTTCAGTTTAGCGATCGCACACCTTTTGCCCCACCTTACACAATCGCGTTGCACCCTTTTCTCACATACTTGTCGGAAGAAGATACACAGGAAGTTTTATATTAAGTAGGTGGGTGAAAAAATTTATAACTATGTCATGGCGAATGCAGCAAAGGGGAATCAAGCAATCCCAAGGGTTTCAAGTAACTTATATTTTCCTACATAGTTATGTTTATTTGTGTCTACCTACTTATTATTAAAGCGAGATTGCTAATTTTGTCCATGACCAGATGAAAAAACATTTCTGGGAATATCAAGTTGAGTATGAAGTCAAAATCAGCAAAGGTTTTACAACGCTAGAAGAGAGTGCTTATACTAAAAATGCGAATAATTCTTCAGAATATAGAATCTCGCCTCAAGATAAAAGTAATATATCTAAATATCTGTTTACAGGTTTTTCTAAATGCCTTTATACAGAACAAGAATTTCAATCAGAAGCCGAGAGGGTATTATCTATTTGGAATGAGATGCACAAAATGCTTGAAACCAGCAAGGGGACAACTTCAGATTTATTACAGATGGGATGCAGATTATTTAGAATCTCAACCGGATTTTGTGGCAGGAACAGAAGAAATTATCTATATGCTTGAACCTAAAAATCGAGATGAAATAGATCATCCTCAAGTGCTTGCTAAGAAAGATGTAGCGGCTCAATGGTGTAAATATGCTTCTGAATATATGCTAAAACACAATGCTAAGCCTTGGGTTTATGTGTTTATACCCCATGATGCGATCACTCAAAATATGATACTTAAATGACTAGGTGCGCGCTCTAACACAAAGTGACAAGTGACAGAGGAACAGGAGAGAATTATCAATCCCCAATCCCCAATCAACGATTTTTCAACACCTTTGACTTATACTTGTCTCCAAATCAGGAGGATTCATAAGTTCATACTTTTCAAAAGGTTGATGAATCCAGGGGTTATTAGCTAGATACTCAGTATAGTAATCTGGGGTAATAACTGAACAGGCCTTATACCAAATTACAGCAGTACGGATTTCCTCAATGGGAAACTCACTATGTTCTTTTAGCCAAGGAACTATTTGCTGTAGAGTTATCCCAGAATCCACTAAATCATCTACCAGGAGAATCCGGTAACCTAACTTGTTGGTAGTCATCGTTAAGTGAGTGGAAATTATTAAACTGCCCCTTTCTTGTTTAACCGCACCACTGTAAGATGATGTAGCTAAAATTGCCAGAGGTTGATTATATATCCGGGAAAGAATATCTCCTACTCTTAGTCCCCCTCTAGCAAGACAGACAATTTGATTGAACTCCCAACCTGATTGATAAATCTTGACAGCCAATTGTTCAATTTTATGGTGATAATCTGACCAAGAAATGTGAAGGTCTGACATAAAACTCAGGGAATTATTTTTTAGTTAGCACTGAAAGCAAATACCAACTATTCTAATATGAGTGTAAGTAATTATGAACGATTCCAATAGTAAAAAATTAGCCAGTGAAAAGTTGGATGTTAAAACTAAACTTGCTTATGGTGCTGGAGATTTAGGTCCAGCTATTACTTCTAATATTGCCATATTTTTTCTGCTGGTTTTCTTTACCAAAGTAGCAGGTATTCCTGCTGGTTTAGCTGGCAGTATTTTAATGATTGGTAAAATTTGGGATGCTGTTAATGATCCATTTGTAGGATTATTGACAGACAAAACTAAATCTCGTCGCTGGGGTCGTCGTTTACCTTGGTTGTTATATGGTGCTATTCCTTTTGGGATTTTCTTCTTTTTACAATGGATTGTACCAGAATTTAACCCGCAGCAAAGTAGTAATATTTGGCCATTATTCTGGTATTACGTTGCTATTGGGGTCATGTCTCAAGTGTTTTTTACAGTGGTCAATTTGCCTTATACGGCAATGACACCGGAACTATCTCAAGATTACGATGAACGAACTAGTTTAAATAGCTTTCGCTTTACTTTTTCCATTGGTGGCAGTATTTTATCGCTGATTTTAGCGCAAATGGTTTTTTCTCAGATTACTAATTCTCAACAACAGTATCTAGTATTAGCAGCAATTTGTACTGTGATTTCGGTTTTATCCTTATATTGGTGCGTTTCATGGAACACGCGATCGCATCCTGGCTTTTGAAGCGAAACGCATTCAATTGGCAGAACCTCCAGAAATTCCCTTCTTTGAACAGATAAAAATTGCCTTCGGCAATCTACCTTTTCTATTTGTTATCGCTATCTATCTTTTCTCATGGTTAGGTGTGCAAATTACAGCTAGTACTATTCCCTATTTTGTGATTTATTGTATGGGGATGAAAAACTCAGAAGTTCCCACAGTCTTGATAGTAGTTCAAGCAACAGGCTTATTAATGTTATTTGTCTGGAGTAATCTAAGTAAAAAATTTGGTAAAAAATTTGTTTATTTTTTGGGAATGAGTGTATGGATAATTGCCGCTGCTGGACTATTTTTTCTAAAATATAATCAAATGGGATTAATGTATGTAATGGCTGTAATGGTAGGTTGTGGAGTTTCTACAGCTTATTTAATTCCTTGGTCAATGGTTCCCGATGTAATTGAATTAGATGAATTGCAAACAGGACAAAGAAGAGAAGGAGTTTTTTATGGTTTAATGGTCTTATTGCAAAAATTTGGTTTAGCTTTTGGCTTATTTTTAGTAGGTAATGCTTTACAAGCATCTGGTTTTAAAGAAACTGTAGTTGGACAAAATACCCTACCTATACAACCAGATTCAGCATTATTTAGTTATTAGAATTGCCGTTGGACTGATACCGACAATTTGTTTAAGTATTGGCCTGATTCTGACTTTTTTCTATCCTATTACCCGTGAGATGCACGCGGAAATAATATTGAAGTTGCAAGAAAGACGGGAAATTGGAGGATAAAGAATTGTTTATATGCAACAGGGCGCAGAAATGATATTATTCTCCCTGTTATATTCACAGTAGATTGATAAAGACTTCCATCCTTATTAGGTGTTAAAAATGGATTAGTAGCTTGATATTTACATCTACAATTTTCTGATTGACCCAAAGTTATACTTGATTTTCTTGAAGAATATCTGCTCGTAATTCCTGGTAAGTATCGATATTTTTTTGATAAGATTTTTCAATCTGCTGATAGTTATGTTGTTCTACTTTCGGAGGCAGTACAACAATTGCAATTGGAACATTAGTTTCGCTACTCTTTACATCTGAAATCTGCCAAGAAGGTGCATCCTGTAATCTATTGGGTACATCAACTTCAAAAGATATACCATGTGTTGCACAGTAAGGTCTACCATTAGCAACAACAACATCAAATTTATTATTTTCTAGCTGACCAGAAATTTCATAATCACTTTTCATTAAGTCTTTAGCTTGTTCTCCAAATCTCTGCTTTAAAACTTCCCGTGTTTTAGACTTGATAATTTTTGAAGCAGCTTGACGGTCACGCATCTTAAACCCAGCAGTGGATTCAGATACTAGTTCACTCAAATATTTATTAGCAATATCTTCTACTAATGCATCCACAGTGTCAAGTGAACTGCGAGGTTCTGTGAATTGAATACGAGGTTCTGTGAATTGAATACTATTTATCTATCCCTTTGCTATCTTTAAAAGTCGTTCTTAGTTTGGTACTTCATCTGGTTTGTCTGCAGGAAAAATAAGCCATTCTTTAGCTCCGTTTTCCATGCGATGAGCAAAATCTTTCAGGAAGTCAATTTCTTCCATACCAAAATGACGCACTCGCTGCGAATTTTTTATAAAGCGTATTCTGACAACGTTGTTATTAAAAGCAATCACACCAATATTAATCCGTTCATCTGCGATCGGATTGGGAACATACTGAATTATACTGTATCTACTTGCGATAGGGCCTATATCACACATTAGATTAGGAAATCGTTCAAAATTCAAATATGAGTCCTATATTTTTAAATCAGTTATTAGTATTAGACATAACCTAAAATTGAAACACCCCAACCAATTAAACTACCACCCAAAACTAACCAAGCAGCATTGATACAGTAACGAATAACTAAAATTACAGAAATTAAGAAAATAGCGAAACCAAAAAAATCTACATACGGTGTTTTTATTAAAGTTAAAGTCGTTATTCCCAGTTTTAATGTAGTCACTACCATTAACGCTACAGTACTGACATTAACGGCATCTAAAAAGGCCCTTGTCCAAAATGAGGCAGGTAACCGAGGAATGAGAGGATTTAAAATAGCAACAAATAAGAATGAAGGTAGAAAAATTCCTACGGTTGCCACAATTGCACCAGGTATATAGGCAATTATATAACCTATAAATGTAGCAGTAGAAAGCACTGGTCCAGGAGTAAACTGACCTATAGTAACAGCATCTAATAGTTGTTGTCGGGTTAACCAGCCATATTCATGTACTAGTCCTCCTTGCAGAAATGCTATTAGTAAATATCCACCACCATATAAGACACTACCAACTTTGAGAAAGAATATACCTAATTTCCACAAAGGTACAGATACTGCTGTTATAGATGTTCCTTGCCAAGTTGCACCAATAGTTAAACCAGCTATAACTAAGTTAGTTCGATTACGATTTCGTAACCAAACCATTCCTATGATTCCTCCTAGTAATAAAGCGATAACTTCATTGACTTTACCAAACCAAGTTATCAAGCCTACTCCTATAGCAATTATTAGTAATTTCCGGGTTTTTACCGCTTTATTAGATAAGCCCCAAAGGGCATTGATAATTATTGCTAGAACGGCTGGTTTTATCCCATACAGTAAAGGTGAAAATTGGGGTTAAGTACCATAATTAATATAAACCCAAGCAAATATACCTGTAATTAAAACGGCAGGTAAGATAAAACAAACACCTGCAATAATTAAGCCTAACCATCCTGCATAAATGTATTCTATATGAATGGCCATTTCTGTAGAATTGGGTCCGGGAATGAAGTTAGTCGCACCCAATAAATCCAAAAAGTATTCTCTTGTTAACCACTGACGACGCTTAACAACCTCATCTTCAATCATGGCAATATGGGCAACTGGTCCCCCAAAGCCAATAATACCCAATTTGAAAAATAGTTTAGCAATTTCCCCTAAACGATTTAATGGCAAGTTATTCATTTTATTTCTGATTATGTTTATAATATAAAAGATAGACAAGAGATTTAGAACAGGCTTTGAATTACAAAAAAAAGTAGCCAAGTATACTAAACAGATTGATTTAGTGTAGTAAAATACAAATTCCGATTAAAAATCTAGTGGCTCTTTCAGTAGTAGCACTTGGTAAAGTGTGCAGAATTGACTGTTGGCATTTATGGTTGACAGTCAATTTACTCTAAAATTGTGAATAGTAATTTCTCCTGGTTACAGCAGTATCAGTAAAGTCACTAAATACGCCATCTATACCTAAGTCGAAAAAGATTTTATATTTATGCTTGATGAGCATCTCTAATTAAGGATGTTGGTGGTTTTAATTTACCATTTTCACCTCTGGGGATTAATAAATTTTGATTCACTCCTATTGCTTGTGCATATTGAGAAATTTCTTTTAGACCTGCTGGCTTAATTAAATCTTGATATGTGCGATAATTATTGGTGGTAATAAAATCATAAAGTTTACCAGAATCATTAATTAACTGCACTAAAGGTAAATCTGTTTTTCTGGATAATTCTTGCAGATTTCTAACTTCGAATGATTGAATAGATATAGGTAAATTAGTTTTTCGCAAAGTCACTAGTAGATTTTCTTATATTGGCAAGCCAATGGATTTAAACTGAGTTGGATGTTTTGTCTCTGGATAAATTCCAATAACTCGACCAATTTTTAAACTTGTGTTCGTGGCTAAATCAATGATTTCTTGGAATCTGGGAATTCTAAAAAATCCATTGTATTTTGTCTTTTGTGTCCGTATTTAGTTTGGGGAATGCGTTCTTTCGCGGTTAAGGTTTTTAACTATGCTAAGCTAAAATCTTCTGTAAACCAGCCTGGTTTAACTTCCCCATCAATAATTTTTTTGGTTTTAAGATGAACGAATTCAGGATCATTAGCAATATCTGTAGTTTCAGAAATTTCATTTTCATGACGAGCAATTAAAACTCCATCTTTAGTAATAACTAAGTCTAGTTCAATATAGTCAGCACCTAAATCAATTGCTAGTTGATATGCTGCTAAAGTATGTTCGGGACGGTATCCACTAGCGCCTCGATGAGCGATAATAATAGGAGTTCGGTTGGTATTTTTTCAATTAAAACCTAACACAACAGTCTATTGTATCTGTCTTATTACGTAATAGTTTATGTTTGCAGAAATTAAATACCACAATATTTTAAAGTAAAATCTTTTACAAGCTTGAGCTATTTAAAATAAAGATATACCATAGATAAGTGAGGATTTCGTTACAGTTATGACAAACAATAATATAGACAAGTAGTTTTTAGGTTTGATACAACGGGTAGTATGTATCCTTGTTTAACCTAGGTGCAGAGGAAAATCAGAAATACTGTTACCAGACTGATGAATGAACTTCCCTTAATCAAGATAGGAATTATAGCTCATGCTGACTATTATGATGCAGGTTAAAACTATATTTCAAAAATATTGAATATCTCTGGTGATGTTGATGAAATTTGTGATTTTGTCCAAAACATTGAACCGACTGGTTGGGGAGATACACCAGAATATTATGAGTTAGTATTACATTAGGCTCAATCTTTATCTTGGTCAAAATCTGCAAATAAATCATTAGTTTTAATTGGTAATGATATTCCTCAGGCTTATGAACAAGAAAGAATTCAACAAGGGCGGACTAGTCGTGGGTTAAATATTTAATTTAACACAATGATGAAACGAGAAGGAGTTTCCTATTATGAATCTAGTGATTTAACGGCAGTCTCTCCGGGACGTTTTTAAGTTTTATATGTTGACTAAGATATTTTCATTAAGGCTTTTGTCTTGGAAATTGCTTTAAGATTTAAAGTAGGTAGGGGGTTCTATAAATTCACAAAAATATAAAATATCCAAGCCAAAAAAGAAATTATTTTAATGGATAGGGAGACTGGTGATTTATTTGAAGGTAGTTCCACTAGGGAAATGTTAGGTCTACCAATGGATGCCACGATACGGATAAAACCTAGTAATCTAGAAAAATACGTGGTATTTGTGCAAAGTACGTCAGCTAATCGCAAGTTGATTGGTAAAACTAGATTTTTATATGAAGTGGAAGATTGGTATAATTGAAGATCAAGATGCTGTAGTTATGAATCCGTAGGGGAGGTATTGTTAATAAATGATGGTTTGAACAGAAAATTTACCTGCTAAACCCGTCCCTAGAGAAGTCAGGTGTTAGCTTAGGTTTGTAAGATTAACAATAGAGAGGATGAGTGCTGGAAAAAAACTAAGCTACTCCTTACTCAAGGAATGTTAATTCCGTATTTTAGATTCTTAGGTATTAGGTATATTGGTAAGCATTCAGCTAATGCCTAACGGCACGCTAGGCGAACAGCTATCAGCAGTTAGCTTTTTCAGGCTAAGGCCAAAAATACCTTTTTGATAATTAACCAATTTCTCAAACATTCTGACTCCTGAATTCTTACGTATATTGTATTCTGAGTCTTGTATGATTTAGTCTGATTATATGTTTTCATCTTTAACTCATGATACAAATGACTTCTGAAGCCCAGCTTGTAAAAGAATTGCGGCTGTTATTACAACAAGCCAGCTATGCTTACTATGTTCTTGATGCACCAGTTATGGAAGATACGGTTTATGATAGACTGTATCGAGAATTAGAACAAATAGAAACGCAATACCCATATTTAGTCACTCCTGATAGTCCAACTCAGCGAGTGGGTGAACGACCTGCAACCCATTTCACCTCAGTACGGCATAACATACCTCTGTATAGTTTGGAAAATGCTTTTAATGTTGAGGAATTACAAGGTTGGGATCAACGTTGGCGAAGGCACTTAATGCCTCAGTATTGTCCAGTAGAGGTTGACTATGTTGCAGAATTGAAAATTGATGGTGCTGCTTTGGCGCTAACTTACCAAAATGGTATCCTGGTTAGGGGTGCGACCAGGGGTGATGGGGTGATGGGTGAAGACATTACCCAAAATGTGCGGACTATTCGCTCAATTCCACTACGTTTGAATTTTAACGGTTTGGAAAATATCGAAAAGGTGGAAGTACGGGGAGAAGTATTTTTACCTTTGGAGGTGTTTAAACAAATTAATGAGAAAAGACAAAAAGCAGGTGAGCAGTTATTTGCTAACCCGCGTAATGCTGTGGCTGGTACACTTAGGCAGTTAGATTCCCGCATTGTGGCACAGCGTAAGTTGGATTTTTTTGCTTATACTTTGCATATTCCGGGGATGGATGATGCGAGTATTACGAATACTCAATGGGAAGCCTTGGAGTTGTTACAAAGGCTGGGTTTTCGTGTTGATACTAACCATAGGCTGTGTCATTCCATTAGGGAAGTTGCTGAATATTACCAATATTGGGATACTGAACGGCTGAATTCTCCCTATATGACTGATGGGGTGGTAGTAAAATTGAATACTTTTAAGCTGCAAGAACAACTAGGGTTTACACAGAAGTTCCCTCGTTGGGGGATCGCTCTTAAATACGCAGCAGAGGAAGCACCTACTCGTGTAATAAATATTACCGTCAATGTGGGCAGAACGGGGGCTTTAACTCCTTTGGCAGAAATGCGCCCCGTACAATTAGCAGGTACTACTGTTTCTAGAGCTACTTTACATAATAGCGATCGCATTCAGGAATTAGATATCCGCATTGGTGATACAGTCATTGTCCGGAAAGCTGGGGACATCATCCCGGAAGTGGTACGGGTAATTAAAGAACTCCGTCCGTCTGACACTGCATCATTCATTATGCCTAGTCATTGTCCTGTATGTGGTCAACCAGTGGTGAGAGAATCAGGGGAAGCTGTGACAAGATGTGTAAGTGCTTCCTGTGCGGCTATTCTCAAAGGAGAAATCGAACATTGGGTAAGTCGGGATGCCTTGGATATTAAAGGTATGGGTGAAAAACTGGTACATCAACTGGTAGATAAAGAGTTAGTGCGTTCTGTGTCCGATTTATACGACTTGACAAAGGAAGAGTTATGTGAATTAGAACGGATGGGTCAAAAATCTGCACAAAAATTAGTGAATGCGATCGCTCAATCAAAAAATCAACCTTGGTCTAGAGTATTATACGGTTTAGGGATTCGTCATGTTGGCAGCGTTAACGCTCAATTATTGACTGAAAAATTTACCAGAGTGGAACAATTAGCAGCTGCAAAACAATCAGATATTGAAGGTGTTTACGGTATCGGTGCAGAAATTGCTCAATCAGTTTATCAGTGGTTTCGTACCCCTGCCAATCAAACTTTAATTTCTCGTCTCCAAGACATCGGATTACAATTAGCCAACACCGCAGAAACAAAGCCAGTAGGTGAAATCAATCCTAACTTGGCTGGTAAAATTTTCGTAGTCACAGGTACATTACCCACCTTAAAACGCAACGAAGCAAAAGCACTAATTCAAACAGCTGGTGGTAAAGTAACTGATTCCGTAAGCAAAAAGACTGATTTTCTAGTTGTAGGTGCAGACGCAGGTTTTAAGCTAGAAAAAGCGCAATCTTTGGGAATTACTCAGTTAAGTGAAACACAGTTATTAAAGATGTTAGAGGTTTCAGAAAACTAGAATTTACCTAGTAATGCAAATTGCAGTTGATAAAGATATTTAGCATCACTAAACTGCTGATCAAAAGTATCACTTCTTGAATCTGAATTGTAAGTATTCAGCTATCAGCAGTCATATTTTTCAGGCTAACACCAAAAACACCTATTTCATAATTAAGCAATTTCTCAAACATTCTGACTCCTGACTCCTGACTCCTGAATTCTTACTCTGTATTTTCGAAATACAGTTTCCTTTACAACATTTCAAAGACTGACTGATGACTTTTAATAAAATCATGAGTAAAATAATTGACCACATTCGTATCACTTAATTCCAAATTATAAAAATCCACAAACTCATAGTTAAGATATAGACCGGCGTGCCAAGTTCCCACCTCTAATTTAATAAAACAATTTCCTGGAATGCGGAAAGCAACAAGTTCTTCTAACACGGGGTTATCAATATTATTATGAGGTGGACAAACTACCATTAACTAATCCTTACCTTCTAAAGAACCTAAACATCGAGTAAATTTTTCATGACGAGTAATTTTGTAAAACCTTTGTCCTTTATTATGCAATCGCATAATATAAAAACGAGGAATACCATTTTGTACATTTAATTGTGCATCTTCCCCATTAAAAATCTGACCTTCTCCACTAGTAAATATCACCTGTCCATAACGCTCAAAATTCTCCAGTGTGATCCATTCTGCTTTTAAATGTTGGACTCTATGGGATACACTCATAAAAAATCCTCATATACCTGGCTCAATTATTGTATAAAATTTCTTGACAAGCAAACAAATTCTTACCAATCTAATTCATTGGTTGTGTTTCCTGATTTGAAAGTTTAGCAAGTCCAAGCAATTAACACCAATTCAAAATTCAAACTTAAGAAAAGCAGACATAACAAGGGTTTGTAAATGTGTATCTGTAGCATTGTTTTTGAAATTGGTATAAAAACTCATTAACTTAAAACTCCATGAACTTATACCAATTTTAAAAATATTAAATTTTTTTGAATTTCGGACTTTGAATTTTGAATTGGTATTATTCTTTCTTCCAGAAGATGGCACAGTGTCCCATCAGCCTACTACTGAATTCCTATTTCTTGCAACTGGGCTGCTTACACAGCATTAATTTGATCAATCACCCGCCAAATTTCCTGTAACATAGGCTCTAAGCCAGTGCGAGTAACAGCGGAAATTATGAAAACAGGTGCATAAGAAAGTTGATTTAACAGCCTAGCTAACTCCTCTAAATCAACAGTTTCCCTATCAACAGCATCAATTTTATTCAATGCTAAAATTTGTGGACGTTTTTCTAAATCCCGACGATATGCTTTTAGTTCTTGTTGGATAGTATGGTAATCACCAATTACATCTTCACTTGTGGCATCAATTAAATGTAATAAAACCCTGGTGCGTTCAATATGGCGCAAGAAATCATGTCCTAAACCGGCACCGTGAGAAGCACCTTCAATTAATCCTGGAATATCTGCAAAAACTGTACCATCACCTGTGGTTTTTCTCACTACACCCAAGTTAGGAATGAGAGTCGTAAAGGGATAATCCGCAATTTTAGGACGTGCAGCAGATAAAGATGAAATTAAGGTGGATTTACCAGCATTTGGTAAACCAATAATTCCCACTTCTGCTAACAATTTCAATTCTAAACGTAACATCTTCCTTTCTCCTTCCAGACCAGGAAGTGCATATTCTGGCGCACGGTTGCGGTTACTCAAAAAATATTGATTTCCTAAACCACCTTTACCACCTTCAGCAATGAGAAAAGTTTGTTCAGGTTGAATTAAATCACCTAAAATTGCATTGGTTTCCGCATCATAAATCACAGTACCACAGGGAACTTCGATAATTAAATCCTTTCCTGATGCACCTGTGCAATTATTCGGTCCACCACGACCCCCGTTGTCGGCTTTGAACAGATGCTTGTATCTAAAATCCAGCAAAGTTTGCAGATTTTCCACTGCTTTAAAAATTACCGAACCACCCCGTCCACCATTACCGCCAGAGGGTCCACCCGCAGGAACATATTTTTCCCGCCGAAAGGCAACAATACCATCGCCACCTTTACCAGATTCAACTTCAATTAACGCTTGGTCAATAAATTGCATAATTTAGTCAGTTGTCAGTTGTCAGTTGTCAATTACCGTAACAATTAACTAGTAACGACTAACTTAAATATAAGATGAAACATCTTCACCACATTCATCTGCAAGGTAGGAAAGGGCGCGAAACCGTAAACCTACTAATTTTTCATACAAGGGGTTCATTTTACACATGGGCGGAATATGAACTATTTTCCGTCCAAAGAAGGTGACATCCCGTTCAAAGGGACATTGAGAAGAAATCATTTTACACAAAAACCTAGCTAATTGGGGATCATGAATTTCTAAACCGTCCAACCAGTCTCGCATCGGATGAAGTAGATCTGATGGATCTTAGGATATTGTCCTTATTCTGTATCTTCTAGGCTATGACGTAGTGCTGTTAAGGCTTTTGTGTCTAGTTCCAGAACTAGACAAAACTGTTGTAAAATTTCCTCTTCGCTGAGAGAATATACTCCATCTCTGATTGCTAGCATTACCGCAGTCCGCAAAAAATTTTCCCCTATTGCTGTACCTTGACCCAACACAGCCACTAATTCCTCTGGTGTAATAATTTCCAGAGAATCCCAGTCAATACAACGCACTAACTCAATCTTTGGTAATATTGGTAATTATATCCTGTTCTTGGGCATCAAAATTACCATCAGCCCAAGCAATAGTTAGTAGCCCACGTAACCAAACCGCAATTTGTTCACTACTGTAAGCAAAGTGGATTAAATTAAGAGTGCCAATAATATCTATACACTAGAAGGGTAGATGGAGAACTGGTAGATG
>CAKZGI010000290.1 GCA_936914905.1 uncultured Trichormus sp.
CAGAATTCCCTTCTAGCATTTTTTTGACACCAAGTTAATTTTCCTGACAGGTCTAATAACCATGGATGAGTTTTTTTGTCAATGTGTAACTCCTAGATTATTACTATTTTGGAGATGTCTATTTTGTGGCTTACTCTTAATAGTCTTCCAAAACAACAACTCAAAATCTGGCACATTGCCCATGCTCGATATTCTAACACTCTTGCAAAGCCTCCTACCAGAAATAAAAGTGACGACGATGCGGCAATTGAGCTCCTTAGTCATGGCCATGTTAGTGATGAGGACAGAGTCACAATGTTGGGAATCTCTCGTTGGGCAGGCATAGGTGGTAGTTATTGGACAGTGATGAGATTCTTTCAAACCGTCATACCGTGGGCAACAGTATTCATTACTATATAATAGTATTATAACATCAACGGGGCAGACTTTACTGACAAATGACTGCACTACTGATGTTGGTTACACTATTTGCATAGATATTTGGTAGATGCTTTGGGTTGGGTAACTTGTTTAGATGTAATTATTGATATGGTTTGGTAAACCAACCAGAAGGTTGAAAAACTTAACGTATATTTGCGCCAAGTACAACATGAGCTTGATTATTGCTCAACTTCTATTGTTTCCAGTTCATTCTTAATTTCTTGCAGATTCGGAAACAATCATGCAACAGTTTCTTCATACTGAGCTAACTGCTCTAATATTTCTACTAGCTCTTCCAAAGTAAGCAAACTCTGGGGTTCTTGGCTGGAAGGAACTGTATAATCAGTCATTTGTCCTGAGAATTGGTTGAAAATAGCTGTGATTAATTGCATTGTTATGCTGAACTTCTATTGTTTCCAGTTCATTAGACTTGTCCACAAGAGATAAAAAGCTTACTGTGAAAGCGTTACACGAACTATAACTAGGATGAAACACCAATTATGGCTGAATGCAAAAATAAGGGTTTGGGGATGAAAACCTCAAAATTGTTAAAAGTTTTGAGAAACATAGCTTTCTAAAAAAGATAATCTCAAGGCTGATAATTCAAATATCATGACTTAGTATAAACGAATAATTTAGATCTAACCTAACTAATCCACATGCTGCTATTATCACCTGATTATAACGATGTCGAGCTAAACGAAATATATCACTAGCTACTCGAAAAGTTTCGACTCTATATATGAGATGTTCAACACCAATTCTTCTTGAGGAGAATTTCTTATTTTCTTCTTTTTGAATCTCTGAAAATTCAGCTTTTTTAAGCTTCTTATCAGGTGTGGTAATAAATTCTCCTCCTATATAAGCTTTGTCTCCCAAAAATCTTTGTTTGGCATCTAGGTTTTGGTGATTTTTTCTCAAAAGTATAATATCGCTTATCTTACCTAATTGTCCAATAGAAATATCAACTATATCTTCACCTCGTGGCAATACTATAAATTGATTTTTTAGAGTGTGTATTGTCTTCTTGCCTGAATAATATTTTTTCTGCCCCTGATAGTCACCTGGTCTTTCTATAGCTTGTTCTACACTATCTATTAGTAATTAATACTCACTCAGTCCTTCGCATAATTATTGACATTTTTGCTCATTTTTTTTACCTTTTCTATTTGGGAGACAGGTGAAATTTACCTCAGAATTTCTAGCCAATAATTAAATCTGTTATTTGCTTTTCTCCTCGATACATCAAACAATAATCCTGGAATTTCAAATGTTGGCTTCTGTCTGAGGTCTACTAGGCATAAACATACTCCCTCCTTTGGGGTCATTTCTGCTTTACATCCTCCTCCAGACGCTATTAAGCTAATTTTTCTTTTTTCAATTTCTGCTTGTTTCTCTAGATGCCTTTTTTCTGCTAATGCTACTAACGTCATAAAGTCTTCATACTTAATTCCAATTAATCTTTTTGATTCCTGGGGGTATAATTCTATTCTTTCCAGGGGACTTGTCATTATTGATACAGATAATTACATTTTTTCTATTTATTTTCCTACAGAATTTATTTTAAAGATAGGTCTAATGGAAACTTACCAAATTGTTGTTGAAGAACACAAAGGTAAAATGAGCTGTCTTTCTAGCCCTGAACAAGGTACAGAATTTCAAATTGAGATTCCTATTAAAGTCATTGAAGAAAAGACGTTTTAAAGACCGGAGTGTGATAGTTGTATAAGACATAAGAAAGTAGATCTTATACACATCCTTTTAAAGGGAATAAATTATTACTGCACCTTAAAAAAATGAATTTAGAAAAATATAGATTCAACTATTCTTTAGCAGGTAGTCTTCAAAAACCTTTAATTCTGTTTTTACACGGCTTCATAGGTAACATTGAAAAATTTGATGAAGCTATAAAATTACTAGGTGGAGATTTTTCCTATCTTATCCTTGACCTACCCGGACATGGTAAAACGCAAGTTTTAGGAAATGATGAATATCATCAAATCGAATGTATTGCCAAAGGCATAATCCATTTATTACAAGAATTAAAAATAGAAAAATGCTTTTTACTTGGTTATTCCATGGGAGGAAGATTAGCCTTATATTTAACCCTACATTTACCTGAAAAATTTATCAAAGTTATTTTAGAGTAAGCTTCTCCAAGTTTAGCAACAAACATAGAAAGATTAGCCAGAATTATAAGTGATAGTCAAATCGCCAGGAAATTAACTATCATTAGCGAACAAAGTGATTTTCGGATTTTCTTAAATAATTGGTATGATCAGCCTATATTTAGTAATGTCAAAAATTGACCCAAATATCAAAAAATTATAGAAAGTAGGTTAGAAAATAAACCTTTAGAACTAGCAAAATCATTACAGTTTATGGGTACAGGATACCAGCCTTCCTTGTGGGAAAACATTAAAGAAAATAAAACACCTTTGCTTTTATTAGTTGGAGAAAATGACGAAAAATTTATCAACATTAATACAGTGGAGTCCTACAGATGTAAAGTTGCCCAACTAAAAACTACTAGTCAAGCTTGACATAATACACACTTAGAAGATACATTATCATTTGTCCAGAATCTGCATAAATTTATTAGTGTAGGGTGTGGAGCGTGAGGAGATAGGGAACATTATTTATTACCTCCTGATTCCTCGTAGGGGAAAGTCGGCGTAAAACTTCATTTAACTGCTCCTAACGCAACAGTTTAGAAATATCAGTTCCCCAAACTTTTGGATCGTTCAACCAACGATAAACAACTATATCTTGATACTCAGGTTGGAAACTGTAACTAGACCAAAACATTACCTGAGACGGGTTGGGATGATAGCGAGGTGCAATTTCAGCCGAAGTAGTATTAATAATTTGATACCTACCCGCAGCAGTAGAACAATTACCTGTATTTGGTCCAACGACAATAGTCACACATATCTGAGGATGACGACTCAGGTCATTTACTTGTTGACCACCATATAACAGAGAATAAGGACGTTTACTATTAGCCTCACTGAACTAAATAGTCCGCATTAAGGCTCGAATATAAGGATCACCTTCCGTCATCACTAAAGGAGGTTGTTTTTTCTCAAACACGGGGTCAGAAGATAAACGCAAATTGCTACCAATATACCACTGTAATAAATATACAAACCCAAAAAGCACGGCTATCGGGGCTATCAGTTTTTCTACACCTTTGAGTTTAAAAGTCATTAGTCATTAGTCGTTAGTCATTAATAAATTGTTCTCTGTTCCCTATTCCCTATTTGTTGAAACAATTCCTGGAAGCTTTTGGGGGTAGCTTCAGGTTTAGCGACAATTTCCACAATTTTATTGCGTGCAGCAGGTTCAAACAGAGACTCTACACAAACCTGAGCTACTTTTTGCCGGGGGATGCTACCATCAAACAAAGTATCAGCACCCTCCATTACTATGGCATCAGAGTTATCTTCATTTTTCAGCCCTCCAGGTCGCACAATTGTATAGGTGAGTCCACTTTTTTGGATGTATTCTTCAGCTTGCTTTTTCCACACTAAAATTAACCAAAACAGGTTTAGGGGATGAAAAAACTGAGAAACACATAAAGAAGAAACTAAGATGAAATGGTCAATTTGCTTGGTTTTAGCTGCTTCTACTAAATTTTTTGTACCTTCGAAATCTACTTTATAGGGGGCTGTGGGGTCGAAACTGGGTTTTGCACCAGTAGCGCACATTACTACGGTACTATCACCTAAAACCGCAGTTAGGCTTTCTGGTTGTAATACATCACCTATAACTAACTCGACTTCAGGAGACAAAATAGCTTTGGCTGTTTCTGAATCCCTGACCAAAGCACGGACTTTGATATTTCTGGCTACTAACTCTTGTACTATGCGACGACCTGTTTCACCTGTTGCACCTGCTACAAATATTTTCATGATTGACGCTATATTAGGAAACTAATGTGTACTGACTTCGTTCTTAATTGTAGTGATTCCATGGAGTTGATGACAGTTTATTGATGTTTTGATGAAATTTGCATTTTTGTGTGAAAAATATTTCCGTAATTGGGAATTCTAAATATAGACAAACTGCCAACTATACAAAAAACGCATTATGGTAGCAAATAACTGGGAATGTCAATCCTTGGAAAGAACAGAATCAGTTTTACTAGTGGGTTCAAGTGTCGCAGTAGATGAAACTCTATCAAAAAAGACCCATTCGGGACCAAGTAAATTTTATAGTCATCATCAAGACTGCATGGAAATGTATGCCCCAATTGAAAAGGTGGCTGAATATCTTAATAGTCACTCTTCATGGTTTGCACGCTGTGCTGAACCGATGACCGTACAACCTTTGGGTGATAATGGTTATGGGTTGGTAATTGGTCGGTTTGGTGCTTTTGGTTATGAAGTTGAACCAAAAATTGGTTTGGAATTGTTGGACCCAGAGGAAGGTAAATACCGTATCCGTACAATTCCCATCCCAAACTATCAAGCTCCTAGTTATGATGTGGACTATAATGCGTGCATGGAATTGGTAGAAAGTTTGCCTGAGATGACACGGGTAGAATGGGAATTAGATTTGATGGTTGAGCTTCATTTTCCTGGATTTATTAAGCGTTTACCACATTCTTTAATTCAATCTACAGGCGATCGCTTACTTAATCAAATTGTCCGTCAAGTCTCCCGTTGCTTAACCCACAAAGTCCAAGAAGATTTTCATCAGTCTATCGGTATCCCCTTTCTGGTCAATTCTAAGAAAAAGTGTCATTAGTCATTGGTCGTTGGGAACAGGGAACAGGGAATGTTTATCTTTCTCCTGCCTCCTGCCTCCTGACTATGCTTTGGTAAGAATTCTGATGATAATTTCTACACCAGAAAACGCTTGCCAAATAAACAGCCCTAAAATACAGAAATTCAGCAATATATGAGTTGCCCTGGCCCAATTTGCTCCTTTTTGCATAAAGGGCGATAGAGACGCGGAAAGTGCTATCAAACCTGTCATCCCTAAGCCTACTAACAGGTGGGGTCCAACAAATAATTTGCCGTTATTGATGTAAGTAACAGCCATACCTCCAATTGAACCCGCTACCATCAAAGCTAAGAGAATCGACCCAATTTGGTGGTGTTTAATTGTATATTTGCCTTTAATCAATTCTTTTTTCTCTTCACCTTGAGCATTTCTGGTACGCTGTATTTGTAAGCCTAAGTAAGCTGCATACAAGGATAATGCTAATATTATCCACATGATTGCTGGGTGAAAGAAGTTCAACCCATATTTCACCGCTGGAGAAAGTTCAAGGCTCATCGTGTGTTCATCCAATGATTAAATCTTAATAAAACTTAGCATACCTTAGTTCAGCAATCAGTACTCCGTACCCGGATTTCTTCTTGCCTCTTGCCAAAGTGGTTAAGCAATCTCAGAGTGAACTACCCAAACTGACCTGACGGTAGAGTCTGGGCTTCCTGTCCAACAGAAAGCACAATAGTAGATTTCTTTCGTGCTCTATTACTGCGACTTAGAGTAATCCAAGGAAAAAATGATCCAAAACCAGGGATACTGAGAGAATAATTAGCGTGCAGTATGGTTTATGTCTCCAGAATGATTAATCCAACTAAGTGATAGTCTAAGGTCCTTGTATATGAAGACAGCACAAAAGCTAAAGAGTAATACTTTGAAGATTCTTGTCGCCCCCTCAAGCGAAAACGATTAACGCATCTCAAAATTTCTGACTTGCTATATGTTTTAGAGCATCCTGAATTACCATTACACAATAATCCTGCGGAGTTAGCTGCTAGGACGTTAGTGCAACGGCGTAATATTAGTTATGCCACTCAGATTCTTGAGGGTACTCAGGCTTGGGATACTTTTATATCTCTTGTTGCTACTACTCGTAAGTTAGGAATTAGCTTTTTTGAATATATCCGTGACTGGATTTCTCAGATTGGAAATATTCCCTCTTTAGGGACTATTTTTCGTCAAAAATCTGTTCTCAATCCCTTTGATTGCTCATGGATGCCTCAATAACTCCTTCACCCTCCAGTTTTTTCACCGTGTTTACCACGACCTTCCTCGATACTTCTTCCACCAGTATTAAGTTGTGATCGATGGAATAATACACCTGCTCTTGCTACTCGCTCCCAAAGTCCTGCTGTAATGGGACTATGTCGTAAACATGGACATGGTACATCCCGGTTGTAGTTTTTACATACAGATCATTTCGGTAGCCTTTGGTGATACCTTCTATCTCATCGCGTTCGTCATTATATAAGTAGCTGGGCGGAAAAATTCATAACTATGTCATGGCGAATGCAGGAAAGGGGAATCAAGCAATCCCAAGGGTTTCAAGTAGTTTACACTTTGCTACATATTTATATTTATTTGTGTCTACCTACTTAGGTAATAAATTTCTATTTTTATTTCTTCCTTATATTAATTTAGTTGAATTTTTTTTACTGTTGCACTATCTTTAGTGTTGATCCTCTAATTTTTCTAGCACTACTTGTTTCAACTCATTTTTAAAGTCTTCAAAGTTCAGTTTTCCATTTTGGGCAGGGACAATCTCGAAGTGCTTTGGATCGTTGCCACCCTGAATGATGTTGAGAGTTTTGGGGATGCTCTTGACTTCATAAGTACCTCCGAATTTCCCAAAGTCTTTTTTCTTGTTGAAAAGGGACACAGCATGGGTGTTCTTCATCTTTCTTGCTTGGCTATCCTAGACTTGCTATGCAAAATTAATACTTAATAGCAGCTTAAATTCATTATATAGTAAGGGATTAAATACAATCAAATTGTTTTTTTATTAAATCTGTTGTTTTGTATGGATTAAAGCTTATAATATAAATATTTTCAGCCTTTTTGATGTCTTAACTTATCATACCCAAACTGGGATAGCTATTAATTTCTTCCAATGCGCTCTTCAATTCATTATTTTCCACCACTATTAAAACACCAATTCCTTTTTACATTGCTGGTCCGTTACGGACATAGCTTATATTGACAATGCAAAGCATCTCAAATTCTTCAGAAGCAAACCGTGATGTCTTTAAGCAAAATGCAGGTTCAATCGGTTCAAAATTAAATTGATCTATTTTTTCTCTAAGAGATCGTTTATACCACCCCTGAATTGTTTAATACACAAACTACTGAAAGAGTCTTCAAATTCCACCAATTTATCACCCTTTTTATTTGTGACAAGTGCCATACTGTATTTTCTCTAACCTTCAGTATCGGGTTGATTAATTTGCAACAGGATTTGTCTAGGAACCTCAACGTCAAAAAGATTGTTAAACACTATCATGCTATTGTCTCAGATCAAATTGTTAGCTTTAGATTTGGGCAAACACATCTACTGGGGACACATCACTCTCAATTACTGCCATAATTCCTGGCAGGTATTGATCCATCATTGTTACTTTGGCGTAAACTATCTGTTTAATTAGTGCAAAACTGAGGCGATCACCTTCTGCATGAATGCTGGTTTTTTGGCGAATTTCCCCATCATTAAAATCGAGTTCAAAGTTGCCGATAATAATGCCGTAATTTGCTCTAGTGATACATTCGGGGATCATTTGTTTTTTATTTTCTAGGGGATTAGACCTGTCCATAAAAGCTAAGGAGCTTACTGTGGAGGGGTTACAGGAAATTTTTTTGATATAAGACAGCTTTGCTGAACGTAAAAATGAGGCTTTGGGGATGAAAATCTCAAAATTATCAAAAGTTTTGAGAAATATAGCTTTCTAAAAAGGTAAATATGAAATCTGATAACTCAAATATTATGGCCTAGTATAAATGAAGCATTTAAATGTAACCTAACTAATCCACATACCGTATCTATCACCTGACTATAACGATTTCGAGCTAGACGAAATCTGTCACTGGCAACTCGAAAAATTTTCAGCCTACAAATGAGATGTTCAACAAAAATTCTTCTAGAAGATAATTCCTTATTCTCTTCTTTTTCAGTTTCGGAAAGTCCGGCTTTTTTTAGCTTTTTGTAAGGTGTGGTAATCAGTTCTTCTCCTATGGTTAATTTATTTAATTCAAATTTCCCCTCCACTCTACCCTATCCCACTGAGAGAGCTTTTTTACCTCCTCTCCGAGTTTTGAAATTGCCACCTTCATCCATAAAAAGGTGTATCGCTTGAGGGGGCGATAAGCAAGATGAAACCACCACAGGACAAAGGTTTTACGTGATAGATCCCTTGGGAAAATTGATAGAAAACCGGTGCTTATTGACAATTAACTGTGCACTTATCAGGCAACTACGCCAGCATAAACCCTGAAGATACGAAGAGAATGGTCTTGTTAATGGAACAACTCATCAGTGTTATTCGCAATAAGTGGACATTTTATCAGTAGCTTCTAAAGGCCATACCCCTTATACAGGAAGCTTTTTAGGTTCTTTGTCACACCCTCACGTGTGTCCCATTCATCCCACCCCTCAAGGACGTTAAACCCTGAAAGCCAAAAAGATTTCAGGGTTTAACTGGTGGGCTTTCTGCTCTCATCACTGTAATTTTCGCAAGAGTGCGGAAAAGGTTAAAGGGTAAAGAAAAATTCTACCTCTTATCCTCTTTACCCCTTTCCCCAATTTCTGAAAGAAGTCCAATATCTACGGTACGCTGACATAAAAAGTTGATGTCCTAATCCTCCTGGCAACTGCTATAAGTGGATATGTAATCCATTTTTTTCTGCCTTGTCTCAACCTAACGCAGTCCGTAGTCTGCAAGAAACTCATTTAAACCGCGCCCGTGCTAGTCTCAGACAAGCGATATCTTGGTATGGTTATCTCCGGAAGTCAGGACAGTTATCATCAAAACCAGAATTGGCAGGTTTGGTAAAACCAGAAATAGAAACCTTAACAGCTACACTTAACAAGCTAGATTCTAATGTGGTGAGAATAGCTGCTTTTGGTTTGGTGAGTCGGGGAAAATCTGCGGTTTTGAATTCTTTATTAGGGGAAAAAATTCTCCAAACTGGACCTCTCAATGGTGTAACTCAATGGCCTCGTTCTGTGCGTTGGAAACCAGGAGGAAAGGTGCTAGTAGAATTAATTGATACTCCTGGTTTGGATGAAATTGAGGGTGAATCACGGGCGCAAATGGCGCGAGATGTTGCACGTCAAGCAGATTTAATTTTGTTTGTGGTGTCTGGAGATATCACCCGGACTGAGTATCAAGGGTTGCTAGAATTACGAAAAGCCCAAAAACCCTTAATTTTGGTGTTTAATAAAGTTGATTTGTACCCAGAAATAGATAGGAAAGCTATTTGTAATAATTTACAACAATTGGGAGCAGGAAATCTGCACAATAAACCGTTATTACCTGATGAAATTGTGATGATAGCGGCTGAACCGGCACCAATCGAAGTAAGGATAGAATACCCGGATGGGAATGTAAGTTATGAGTGGGAAACACAACCACCCCAGGTAGATGAACTCAAGCAAACTATTCTGAATATACTAAATCGAGAGGGGCGATCATTATTGGCTTTAAATGCACTGATTCAAGCGCGAGATGCAGAAGCCACTATAGCTGAAAAAACCGTTGATTTCCGTCAACAAGAAGCTGAAGATATCATTTGGGAGTTTACTAAATATAAAGCCCTTGCTGTCGGTTTAAATCCCGTTCCTGTTTTAGATATTATTGGTGGAGCAATTACCGATTTAGCGTTAATTCGTTCTTTGGCTAAATTGTATGGTTTACCAATGACTAGTTATGAAGCTACTAACCTATTAAAAACTATTTTATTCAGTTCTGGTGGTTTGCTGCTGGGAGAAATAGGTAGTAATTTAATGTTAGGTTTAGGTAATACTACAGGTGTGATCGCACCTGGTGATAATCCCCTTAATATTACAGTCAGTGGTTTGTTAGCAAAGCTCACCGGAGGTATTGCTCAAGCTGGTATTGCTGGTTATGGTTCTTATATGATCGGTAAAGCCGCACAGGTATATCTAGAAAAAGGCTGTACCTGGGGACAATTAGGTGCTAATACCGTTATCCAAGAGATTTTATCTCAAGTTGATAAAAATACAATTCTATATCGGTTACGGGAAGAATTCAGGGGTAAAATAGGGGATGTTTGAAATATTGAGTCATCCACAACACTATTTTTTATCTATAAATGCTCTGACAATAGCATTTGAATAAGGTTAATAAATAACATTCTTCTCAACTCCAAACGTGTAAGCTCCAGATATCTTTATCTCACTCGAAAACGGTAAAAATATCATGACAACTTTAGATGGAGTTTCTGCTATTAACTCCGACAAAAATAGCTCTAAAACCATCGAACAGAAAATTCTCGAAGCAATAGTGGAAGCTCGTGCTACCTGTGAAGAAAACGGCATGAATTCACCCAATTGTGCAGTAGCTTGGGATATTGTAGAAGAATTACAAGCGGAAAAAGCACATCAGAAACAGGCACAAAATCGGCAAACATCCTTAGAAAGTTACTGTGAGATATATCCAGATGCTTTGGAGTGCTTAATCTACGACTTATGAAATCTTTTGGGTAATTGGTAATTGGAAATCTAATTACCAACTATCCCAGATTTATTATGATTATCTTTAACGAAAATCTGCAACAGCTGATTTAGTCATTTCCTCAACAGTATCTAAAGGCAGTGATATTGTCTCACTTTCCATCCCTAACCACAAAAGATATTCAATATTTCCCGCAGGGCCAGTTATTGGTGACCAAGTTAAACCTTTATATTTCCAACCTAACTCCAAGGCTGTTTTTAATACTTGCAGAATCGCCTCAGCATGATCTTTTGCATTACGCACCACACCTTTTTTACCGACGCGGTTTTTTCCAACTTCAAACTGAGGCTTTACTAATAAAACTGCTTCTTTAGGAAATTGAGTTAAACGCCACACCGCAGGTAAAACTTTAGTTAAAGAAATAAACGACACATCAACCACTGCTAAATCAGGCGACGTCGCATTTTCAGGATATAATTCTTCTGGTTGTAATTGACGTAAATTAGTGCGTTCTTTTAAGATGACTCGTTCGTCAGTTCTGATTTTCCAATCAACTTGTCCGTAACCAACATCAATTCCATAAACCTGAATTGCACCAGCTTGTAATAAACAATCTGTAAAACCTCCTGTAGAAATTCCCCCATCTAAACAAATACGTCTAGTTACAGAAATTCCAAAAAATTCTAAGGCCTTAGCAAGTTTTTCACCGCCACGAGAAACAAAAGGAGGATGTTCTTTCACTTGAATTTGTGCGGTAATATCAATTTCAGTTCCAGCTTTATCAATTACTTGTTGATTGACCATTACCTCACCAGCTTGAATCAGCCGTTGTGCTTGCTGACGAGAGGGAGATAAACCCAGATCTACTAATAAAGTATCTAATCTTTGTTTAACCAATTAATTCTATTCTCCTGATAATTTTAAACCTAAATTAATTCTATTCTCCTGGTAATTTTAAACCTAAAGCATGATGGATAATTTATCCTCTGTTAACCAGGTTTTCTAATTCTTCTGATTCATAACCACCTTCTTCTACTTCCAGAGAGGCTTCATTAGTATTATGTTCCCGTGAGCATTGGTAGATGTAGTAACATAGTTTATGTACTAGCCAGGAATATACAGGAATATAAGTGTATATTTTATAATCGCATAATTCAAGATGTTCTCATAAGAGGGCCTCCGCACATACATTTTCCATATCACCTAACAACTGGGTTTCACGAGTTAAGAAATTTCTTCAATTCTCGTATAGCGGCACTTGTATTGCGGTTATAGGCAGTTTCCAAACACTGCTGAACAATCTTATGTAAGTTGAAGTTGGGGAAATAGTAGCTATGGGTTTGAGGTAAATAGCTGTTTTGGTAAAGTTGATAAATAAACAGTTGCTTTTGTTTATACAGCCAAATTTGAGGAACTCTATAGGGTAGATAGTCGTTGATATCGGTATAACTAGTAACGTCAATTTCTAATACCAAATCCGGTGGTTGATCAATACTCCAGATAATGTGATTTTTTCCAGATACTGCTTGCCAATTATCAATAGACCTCTTGCATAATTAATTTTATGTTATAATCGAGGCTTGTCTTTGTTTTAGCCAAAAGTTAGAGTTACACGGTTATGTTTGAATTAGTGATCGCAAAGAACACCAAAAATACATAATAAAATCTAAAACTCTCTATCGTACCACAGAAACAATTTTGCAAGAGGTCTAATGTAAAAACAGTAATCGGGTTCTAGTCCGCTTTCTTCCGGGAGTTCCATCGTTATGGGGATGAAAGCATCAAATTCACACTGAACATAATCGAGAAGGGTAGTAATGACACTGGTGATGAGGTGCGCATCTCGTCCATTTTGTGGCAAAGGTAACATCAGTATGACTGCCCCATCTCGATATTTTAGTTGTGGAATTGTGCGATCACACCGTTGTTGACATAGAGCTTGATACTCTTCCCATGTTGCAGGCATCCGCACCACTGCACCAGGAGGAATTTGGGTTTTATCTGGTGATATCAGAGCAAACATAGCTTATGAATTCAGACAGATAATTGTAGTTTTATCTTAGATAACATTTAGTAGCAAGCCTATAATATTTCATCAAAATCCTGTCAATTCCAATTCTGACACTTTTTAAAAAAAGTAAACGCACCTTGTCCAAACAGCCAAAGTGCGATATTAATTTAGTCCGCCTTCGCGAACTTTGCTTGTATAGTTGTAATTTCTAATCACCAGGACTAGTTAAACATCCTGTTCACTCAACTCACGAGTGATATGGTCAAAAGGCTCATCAACAAAAGCAGTATTAGCAACACCAGCCGCTGCTACTTGCTCCTTAACAATACCCTTCATAATCTGAATACCTTGAACAGTCGAACCAATGGGTACACCCAAAGAATTGTAGGTTTCCCGTAACCCTTGCAATACACGCTCATCTAACACATTCATATTACCAGCCACTAGCGCATAAGTAGCATAACGCAGGTAATAATCCATATCACGCAAACAAGCTGCATAACGACGGGTCGTATAAGCATTACCACCAGGACGAATCAATTCTGGTAATTCTTCAAACAATTTAGAACCAGCTTGTTTAACAATAGCTGCCGCATTAGAATTAATCACAGCTGCCGCTTGCACTCTTGCCGTACCAGTTTCAAAGTAAGACTTGAGGCTGTCGATCGCATTCCGGTCAAAATATCTGCCGATTACGTCATAATTCTTAATTAAAGTTGTAACTGCATCGCGCATTCCTTTTTCTCCCAATCGTTGCTATCTATGATTTGATATTAATTTGGTTGCAGTTATGCACCATTGACGTTCTCACAACTTTAGAGGTGAGATTCTTGGGCTGCTCAAACCGTGAATTACTCCCGGACTTACAAAGCATAGCGTATCCTTACAGACACCTCCTCAAGCTTGAGTTCGGGTGCGCCCCACCCTACCTGACTCAATTAAATTTTGCGCCATCTGCATAAATAAATAATAGATACGGCACAAAACTATCCATACCACTACTTAAAGGATTCTATGCCAAAGTTGACCCCGTTAAGATGAAGTTTCTTGTTTTGTGCAGATTAAGAAAGAAAGGTTAATATAACCTGTAATCCAGATAACCTGTAACGAAAACCACAAACGTTCCTCAAGTCAACTATTCACGATATTCCAGGTGGTGTGTCAAAACTTGCGTTACCGCCGCAGGGTGAGGATATATTGGCAAGGTGTGGTTTTACTTTAGGAAATTGGGTACACAAGGAGTAACAATGACAACCCCACAAAAAGTATTGAAAAGAATAAAAGATGAAAAAATTCAGATGATTGATCTGAAATTCATCGATACACCAGGTACATGGCAGCACCTTACGGTTTACCATAACCAAATTGACGAAAGCTCATTTACTGATGGTGTACCCTTTGACGGTTCCAGTATTCGGGGTTGGAAAGGCATCGAAGAATCCGACATGATAATGGTCTTAGATCCCAACACAGCTTGGATCGACCCGTTTATGAAAGAGCCAACTCTAAGTATTATTTGTAGCATTAAAGAACCACGTACAGGCGAATGGTACAACCGTTGCCCCCGTGTAATTGCCCAAAAAGCAATAGATTATCTGGCTTCCACAGGACTCGGTGACACAGCCTTTTTTGGTCCAGAAGCTGAATTCTTCATCTTTGATGATGTCCGGTACGACCAAACCGCCAATGAAGGCTACTATCATGTAGACTCTGTAGAAGGTCGTTGGAACACCGGTAGAAAGGGTAAAAACGGTGAAGTGGATGGTCCTAACCTGGGTTACAAAACACGCTTCAAAGAAGGTTACTTCCCAGTTCCTCCAACCGATAGCTTCCAAGATATTCGGACAGAAATGTTGTTGACAATGGCAGCTTGTGGCGTACCCATTGAAAAGCAACACCATGAAGTTGCAACCGGTGGTCAGTGCGAACTCGGTTTCAAATTTGGTAAGTTAATCGAAGCTGCTGACTGGCTGATGACCTACAAATACGTTGTCAAGAACGTGGCTAGAAAATACGGTAAAACCGTTACCTTCATGCCCAAACCGATTTTTGGTGATAACGGTTCTGGTATGCACTGTCACCAGTCCATTTGGAAGGGTGGTCAACCCCTCTTTGCAGGTGACAAATATGCTGACATGAGTGAAATGGGACTCTACTATATCGGTGGTATCCTCAAGCACGCTCCAGCATTGTTGGGAATCACAAACCCCACTACAAACTCTTACAAGCGCCTCGTCCCAGGTTATGAAGCACCAGTAAACTTGGCTTACTCCCAAGGAAACCGTTCTGCTTCTGTGCGGATTCCTCTGTCTGGAGACAACCCCAAAGCCAAGCGATTGGAGTTCCGTTGTCCTGATGCCACTTCTAACCCTTACTTAGCCTTCGCAGCCATGCTTTGTGCTGGTATTGACGGTATCAAGAACAAAATTCATCCTGGTGAACCCTTAGATAAGAATATCTATGAACTCTCTCCAGAAGAACTAGCTAAGATTCCTTCTACTCCAGGTTCTTTAGAACTAGCTTTGGAAGCACTGGAAAATGACCACGCTTTCTTAACCGAAACTGGCGTATTCTCAAAAGATTTCATTCAAAACTGGATTGACTACAAACTGGCTAATGAAGTAAAGCAAATGCAGTTACGTCCTCATCCCTACGAGTTTTTCTTGTATTACGATTGCTAATGGCAATTGAGCAATAATAGTAAATTTTTAAGCCACCCTCAAGGGTGGCTTTTTTTATACAAGTAGCGGTGTAGGGGAGATGAGGGAGGTGGGAGAATCATCTATTCCTCTGAACTCCTGGCTTCTGACTCCTGAAATCCTACTCTTTAGCTCATCGCTGCATTACTCCGGCTATAAAGCATCTGAGTGGTAGGATCTACTTTCCCTTGAATGGGATTCCAATAGTGAGATACTTCTTCGGGAAGACCAAGTTCTTGTGCCGCACGCATCAGCATGGATTGTTGACGGTTTTTAACTTGCTGATGTTGACGAACCATTAATGCACGGGATTTTTCTTGAATAGACATAGCTTTAGTCCTCTCTATTTTTTAGTAATAGAATTAATTCTCTTTCACATATTTATAGTAGCTATAATTCTGTATCATAAGCTACGAAATGGCAATTTCGTCATAAAAGTTCACGATTAAGTAATCGCAGCTTCCAGAATTAGAATCAAAAGCCAGAAAAATCACCGCTGAATATCAAGGCTTTGATATCCCATACTTGAAAATAGGAATTTTCCTCGCAAAAATCCTTTATTCTTGATTTTTATTCAAATTAAATAATAATTAAGAGTATTAAATTTTAATTTATTTTTTATGTCTGACACCTTAACAAGGCTAACCTATCAGACTGTTCAAGAAGGAAAGAATTATTTCAGTCTTGCTCACAAGACCCTAACCTCACAGTTAAGGAAGCTAGTGCATCCCACACTATTACCGATGAGCCAAGATATCCCGCAAGAATTAATACTCAAACTGCAAAACAGATTGAACCAGCTGCTAGAAACAGACTGGGAAGATGCCCAAACAGGAATCTATCCCCACAGTTTATTATTCGATCATCCTTGGGAAGACTTTTTCCGCTACTATCTATTAATATGGCTAGAGTTACCCCTGATCTGGAAGCGAAGCACCAAAAATCGCCTGCAAGACTTTTCAGCAGAATTATAGATCAAGAAGGCTATCCCAGCTACTATGTGCAGAATTTTCATCACCAAACTAACGCTTCTTTAAGAGACCTATCAGCTAATTTGTATGAGTTACAGGTAGAAATTTTGTTTGGTGGTTTAGCTGATGCCATGCGGCGATGTATTCTCGCTCCCCTGAAACGGGGATTGGCAAAATTCCAATCTCTTCCACAAAAACAAATCCGAATTTTAGATGTAGCTTATAGAACTGGTCTGACTCTAAAAATGATTCGAGCCGCTTTACCTCAAGTTTCTTGATTCTGGACTAATTTATCACCAGCTTATTTGCGGAAAGCCAATGAGCTATTATCTCAAAATCCGGTGGAATTGCCACAACTTCTACAAGCCAACGCCGAAGAATTGCCTTATCTAGATTACTACTTTCATGCAGTAACGTCTGTTTTTCTCTTTCATGAGTTGCCAGAGTCTGTGCGTCAAACAGCTATTGAACAATGCTTCCGAGTGACAAAACCAGGAGGAACTTTTATTATTTGTGACTCGATTCAATTGAGTGATTCACCGGAAATGGAATTAATGATGAACAATTTCGCAAAAACCTTCCATGAACCTTACTACAAGAATTATACTGCTGATGATTTGGTAGAGCATTTGAAGAAAGGCGGGCTTAATCAGATTGAGACGCAAACTTACCTTTTGACTAAGTATTCTACCGCTAACAAGCAAGCTTAATTATGAATTCTAACCGTTGACAATGTCATCCTGATCAGACAAGAGTTGTAAACGGCCGACCGCTGACTGATATAGCTACCAGCAGTACACCAAAATCAAATTTCTTGTCAGTCAAAAAGAGAAAATGGGAATTCCAAAGGGTTAAAAATAACGGGGGAAAGGGGAAAACCCTTGCCCTTTAACCATTCTCGGTTCCCTTCACAAGATTTGACATATTTTGGCTTAATTAAGCCTAGTTACAGCGATTCTGAGGTAAATTAACCATATATTTTTTCGCACCTAGACATAATGGCATTTCACCATTTCGTTAGCGTAGCGGATCGTCAAACCCTGCGTCCATAGCTCACTGACTGCATAGCGTACCGTAGAGATAGAGAAGAGTAGGCACAAAGAAAAAAATACATCAACACGAGTGTGGTCTAAATACTGAAAAATGCTGTAACTATCCAACTTGGTATCGGATCAACTTTTCAGCTAGGTTAGCACTTATATATCACTGATGAGTAACTGGGTCACCAATACAAGGTTAGGTTTTTGCAATTACCGGATGTTTTGAAGAAATACTAAACTCCAGTCAGTTGTGTAGTGCTTTAACTGTCTTTATCTCTATCAGAGAAGATGAATTTACAGGACGGTTGTTGAGTTGTGTAGTGCTTTAACTGTCTTTATCTCTGTCGAAGAAAATAAAATTTGGAAGTGTTGTTGAGTTGTATAGTGCTTAAGCTGTCTTTGTTTCTGTCCGACCAATTGTGTCCAGGATATGGGACACCCGATTATTCCGGTAAATTGATTTCTGTTCTGGCAAGAAATTCTCCTAAAAGCAGTTTGACCCAGGGGGTATTAAACGGCAGAATTTATGTTTAGGAAAAATTCTATGGACTCCTTACGTCCACTACCGCGATGAGGTGCTGGCTGTTCTGGTTGGTTAGGACCTGGTTTGGAATTGTCTGCAAGCAGCTTTCCTGAACCAGAATTAGCAATCAGCAAATGGGAAAGGCTAGTGAACATTGCGTCGTAGTTAAAAGCTAAGGAGCCGAATACCAGACTCGATACTAAAAGTGAAATGGCAGCACGCATAGTAGATGTCTATTTTAGAACTCTCTACTTCACTGATACTTAGCTTTTATATAATGATCCGGACAATTTATAAAAAAGTATTGTATTTAACTGCAAAAAAATCAATTTGATACTTCGTCGATATGTTCGACAAGTAGCCAATTACCAGATAAATTTGCACGACCCCAGACAGTAAGCTTTTGATTTTGGGTTAGGAGTTGCAGTTGCTCATCAATACATGATCCCAAAGTCACAACTTGCCAAGTTCTCGGTAATAATTCAGTTGAGTTTGTGATAGTAAACCTGTAGTCTTGTTGGTCTAGACGATTAAAAATGCCTATGAAACAATCAAGATTCGAGAAATCACACGGTTCAACCGATAAACAGGGACAATTTCCACTGGTGGGATAGGTTTCTGAGTTATCTAAATAATGAATTTGCCAGTCTAACCAGTCTGGATGATTGATTGGTAAGTTGAACAAGGGAACAATTGCAGTAGGTGATCGCTCATCTTTCAATAAAGCTGTTTGCAACTTCCTCACTGGCAAATCCCTGGGCTGACAGTTTAACTCACAACAGAGAGCAGCTGCCATACCCGCTGCTTGACCAATACCCATGACTACAGGTTGCAGTCTGGTAGCCCCATTAGCAATATGGGATACAGAAATATTTTTCTCACAGACCAGCAAACCATCTGTAGACTTAGGAATCAGACAACGATAGGGTATAGTAAAGGGTGTTCCTGTCCAACGTCCCCCCCAGCGAATAGATTTGGGTTGCAGTAAGAACTTGACACCAGGATAATGATGGTCATTGGCGTAGTTACCAACTGCGATCGCATCATCAAACTTAGCGGCAACTCTACCACCTGCTAATGGTAGGATATCGTGCTCACAGACAGTAATGAGTCCCTCTAAGCGGCGACTTTCCCGAAAATAGGGATGAAGTGCAAAAGCCGGAGAGAGACTAGGAAAAACTCCTTCTGCTAAACCGTAGCGTCTACCAAGGTGAGTTTGGATAAAACGGGCAAAGTTTTGACTATGCCAGAAACATTCTTGGTTAAACTCACGTCTTGCTATATCTGACTTTATCAAACGCCCGACATCTTGGCCGTAGTCGTTGCCACAAATAGGCCAGTTGATCATAAACCGATTTGCAGGCAAACGTCCATAGTTCAAAAATTTTTCTGCCCCATAATCATCCCAAGCCCCAGTAAACAGCAATGGGTCATAATTAGGAGCAGATGGAATTTCTGGGGCGACACTTTCCCCAAAATCCTCCATCAGTACAACCCAAGTCGGTGCTTGCACAGGATATTTTTCAGTCAGAGAGTTAAAATTTCCTGGTGCGCTAGTTTCTCCCCACTCTGACTTTAGTTCCCAACCCCAACGGTAAGGTACTTCCCCTAAAGCCAACAAATCTCCTAACTCTGTACCATCAAGAATAATTTTGGCGTTGACTGTGAAATCTACAAAGCTTACACCTGTAATACAGTCTCCCTGACGCAATACTCCTAAAGGGATTTTTCCCGATATCCATTGTAAATTGGGTAATTCCTGCACCCAGGCTGCAAAAATTTCTGCACCTATACGCGGATCATAACTAAAAAAGCTCACCCAACTATTATCTAATCCTCCTGGCTGTCGTTGGTGTAATTCTTGTATAAACGCTCCCCATAAACCTGTTTGGAAAGATTGTAATTCATTGCCATCCGGTGCAGATACGCCAGTAGATGTTAACATTCCACCTAACCAGGAGAATTCGCTAACCAGAATAGTTTCAGCGCCTCGTCGTGCTGCTTGGATGGCAGCCGCAGTTCCACCGGTTGCCCCTCCGACAACTAAGATATCTGTTGTATAGGTTTGATTCATGTATTATATATTGATTCATGTATTATATATATTGAGGAAATTTGTCATGTTGATTATATCAAGTAATACATTAACTATTGCAGTAACTCACTGAAGTTAAATTTAGATTATTTATGAATAATATCTTAAAAATAGCTACTTTGCCGAGATAACGTTACAAAGTTACCTATCTTTGATCTAACAAGACTGATTTTGGTGATTAAAGTCAAAGACTTTAATCACCAAAATCACCCAATTCGTATTTTAAAACAACTCAAATAACCTATAGCATCTAAATTAAATATTGCAAATCCTCGTAAGTAGGTAGATACAAATAAACATAACTAGGTAACAAAATGTAAATTACTTGAAACCCTTAGGATTGCTTGATTCACCTTTGCTGCATTCGCCACGACATAGTTATCAATTTTTCCGCCCACCTACTTATTCCAGAACAGCAACAAATATTAAATCAATATTGGGAAGAATATCTGCGACTTTTCAGAGTAGCAACCCAAGCATTAGGTAAATTGGGAGAAGAGTATCAACAAATTCCGATAATTTCTGAATATTTTGATGAATAGGATGAATATTTTTATGTGCAGGAATATGTTGAAGGTCATTCTTTAAATTAAGAAATCAAACCAGGTCAAAAACTATCAGAACAAAAAACCATATCTTTATTAATTGAGATATTAGATGACAAACGATCCAGCGGATCATCATGTTGTCGCTGCTGCTATATTTGCTAACACAGAAGTAATTGTTACTACTAACCTTGATGACTTTCCTGTAGAATCTTCAGCTCCTTATGAGATTGAGACTTGGCATCCAGATGATTTTTTGGTCTACTTTGATAAGCAAAATCCAGGAACAACTATTAAAATTATTTGGAAACAGTCTAATGAGCTTAAACCTCCCAGGAGTATTCCTGAAACCCTTGACAAGTTAGAAAACAATAATTTAAAAAGAAAGAATAAAGTACCAAAATTTACTCGTAGTATTCGCTGATGATTTTATGCTGATGGAATTGTGCAAACTGCCAGAAAGACCTTGGATAGACTAGGTATGCCAGCAGCAGAAGGGGGTAAGTGCTATGAGGGTAAACGGTATGAACTCTGGCAAAAATGATAAATCTTAACAATTACTGCTAAAGACACCCATGGTGAGATTCTCAGGCTTGAGAATGGCGTAATTGGCGGATATCTTTCATCAGCAGATGTTGAAGGATTCGAAATATTTGAACAAAGCTTAGAACAACAATTAGAAGAAGCTAAAAGAAAGAAATATCAAACTTCATAACCTAACCTCAACCACAAAATGTTAAATCTAGTAATGTTGAATGATAAGAAACCAAGGTGAAAGCACAAGTATTTAGAGGTGTAAATCAATTATCCTACGAAGAAATCTCAGTTCCGACACTGGAAGCAGATGAAGTCCTGGTACAGGTGCTGGTTGTGGGTTTGTGTCAGTCAGATATTAAAAAAATTCGTTATCCTTTATATGAACCACCTCGCATATTTGGACACGAAACGGCTGGAATGATCGCATCTGTAGGTTCTCAAGTACAAGGGTGGACGGTAGGACAACGGGTAGCGGTGATGCACCATATACCATGTATGCGTTGCGCCTATTGCTTAAATGATAATTTCTCAATGTGCGATGTTTATAAAAATATCTCCACTACCGCAGGTTTTAATGCTAGTGGTGGTGGTTTTGCTGAGTATGTGAAAGTACCAGGCCATATTGTGCAGAATGGTGGGTTAATTCCCATTCCTGATGATATCAGTTTTGAAGAAGCCAGTTTTGTTGAACCGACTAATTGCTGTTTAAAAGCTGTTAAGAAAGCCCAACTTGCACCAGGACAAACTGTGTTAGTAACTGGGGCTGGTCCAATTGGGTTAATGTTTATGATGTTAGTGAAGTATTTTGGTGGGAGAGCGATCGCAACTGACCTGCTACCTTCTAGAATTGAAAAAGCTCTGGAAGTGGGAGCAGAAGCGGCTTTTGATGCCCGTGATCCTGATTTACCAGCAAAAATTCAAGCTTTAACTAGAGGTATGGGTGTTGATTTCACCTTGTTGGCTGTCCCCAGTGATAAAGCGTTTTTTCAAGCATTAGACTGTACCCGCAAAGGTGGAAAAATTCTCTTTTTTGCTGAGTTTCCCGATGAAGTGGAAATTCCCATTAACCCGAATATTCTTTATCGTCGAGAAATTGACTTAATGGGTAGTTATAGTTCATCTTACCGTCTGCAAGGTCTATCTGCGGATATAGTCTTTAATCGCCGCATTGATGTTAAAGCCTTGATTAGCGGTCACTATCCCCTAAAAGATTTATCACAAGCTGTAAACCAAGCGATCGCACCTACACCAGAAACGTATAAAATTTTGATTTATCCCTAATTTGGTAATGGGTAATTGGTAATAGGAAAAGGATTTTCAGTGAATATCGTTCATTCTAAAATCCTGTTCATCCTTAAATCCTGGACATCCTGATATAGCTTGCGCCACGCTACGCTATCAGACAATTATGATTATAATCGCTTTCTTAGCCTTATACGTTGCTTTTAACCTGGGTGCAAATGACGTTGCTAACGCCATGGGAACATCTGTAGGTTCTAAAGCCGTCACCCTCAAACAAGCAATCATTATTGCTGGAATCCTAGAATTTACAGGTGCTGTATTATTCGGGCATGGAGTGACAGAAACACTAGGGACGAAAATTGCCAACCCCGACTTATTTATCGCTACACCACAAACCCTCGCTTTAGGGATGGTAACAGTACTTATATCAGCCGGGGTATGGCTGCAAATAGCCACCGCACGAGGTTTACCAGTCTCCTCATCTCATGCAGTAGTCGGTGCGATCGCAGGCTTTACTTGGGTAGCATTAGGCATAGAAGCAATAGATTGGCCATCTGTTGGTTCAATAACCATAGGTTGGGTATTAACACCCATGATTAGTGCAATTATCGCCGCTTTTTTTTACAGTCTCATCCAACACTGGATCTTATATCAACCAGACCCTCGCCTACAATTACAAGAATGGATTCCCTGGTTAAGCACAATTTTACTGAGTATATTTGGTGTAATAGTCCTACCATCCTTAACTCAACCACTGACAAACTTTTTAATTGAGAAAGTCGGTTTAAACATCCCTGCTCACGACATCCCCATTTTCACATGTGCAGCAGCAGCAATTGGACTTATACTCTATAGCTGGAGAAAACTTAACTCCCCAATTACCAATCACCAATCACCAATCACCAATCCCACAGAGCAATTATTCGGACGCTTCCAACTATTAAGTGCTTGCTTTGTCGCTTTTGCACATGGTTCAAATGATGTCGGTAATGCGATCGCACCCCTAGCTGTCATTTCCTACATCAATCAAACACATAGCGTCCCCAACAACGGAATCACCATTCCCTTATGGATTATGATTCTTGGTGGTGCTGGCATAGTTGCAGGTTTGGCAATATGGGGCAAAAAAGTCATAGCCACCATCGGCGAAAACATCATCTCCCTACAACCTAGTAGCGGATTCTGTGCCGAACTAGCCACCGCCACTACCATCTTACTAGCTTCCCGATTAGGTCTACCTGTATCCACCTCTCATGCGCTTGTTGGTGGTGTAGTAGGCATTGGACTGGTGCAAAACCTCAAATCCATCAAATTTCAAACACTCCAAGGAATCGCCACAGCCTGGGTAATTACACTCCCAATCAGTGCTGTAATCAGCGCCATAATATTCAGTATTATCCGGATTATATTAAATTTAAAATGAAATCTATTGAGATTCTTACCTAGCAGTTCTGATCATGAAATGAAATCTATTGAGATTCTTACCTAGCAGTTCTGATCATGAATGGAATACATTCGCCGTTTATAACCTAAATAATATTACTGATTCATCCCAAGAATTTGGGTGCTTTACCCCTACATTCAATCCGAATTAAACCCAATCACAAACTGCTATATTCTGCAAATACTCCCAAAACTAAAGCCTATTTTTGCAGAATTGTTAGTCATTTATTAGAATGATAGTATTATCTTCTATTTTTCCCAGAACAATACTTTAATTCCTCAGAGCAACGGAAACTGTCACGCAATTTACACTTCGCAAAAATCTTGGTTTTTAACAACCTACCAATCTGCAAGGCTTTTAAACAGTAAACAGTAAGCAGTAAATAGTGAACAGCAAATAGTGAACAGTGAATAGTTATCAGACTGATAACTGACAACTGGTATCTGAATTTATCGTCAAGGTGTTAGAGGTTAGAAACTAATGGGGCGATTTGAAAAGCGACCAGACAACCCACGAATCAGAGGCGACCTATCTAGAGCAGCTGAAAATGCCCTCTGGGATATAGTTGAAGACCTAGAAAATCTGCAACAAAATGTTATCAAGTCTTTGCAAGACGATGTAAAGCGTCTAGAAGCTGAAAAAACCCGTTTAGTGAATGATATCCAAAGACTGATAGAGGAAAAAGACAAGTTACAACAGGCTCGACAAATTACCGAACAACAAGTTCTAATTCGTCAGCTGGCGGAAGTTTTAGCAAAGCACATATCTTCCCAATTGCAATCTTCACTGAAGACATTAGCCACCCAATCAATTGAAGTTGAGCTTTCTGAACATGCCGCGCTCAGATCTGCTGAAATTAACTCTACAGTAGCTAGTGAGATCAGTGAAAATGTCATCCAAATGCTGGACAATCTCGATGATACTGTCACCATTGCTTTTAGCTCGCTGCAACAAGAACTCAAAAATTATCAGAGTCATCTTTCCCAGCTGCTATCACGAATGCATGACCAACAGCAGCAAGGGGAAGAGATTTTATCAGAATTTGTGAATCGCCTCCGAGGGGAACTAGAGAAGACCAGAGAAACCATTCCTCTCAAGGTGGTAACAGGAGGTACACCAACAGTTTTACAACTAACTGAACCTCACAAAAACGGTTTTTTGGAAAAATCACCAGAACGAATTATTGCTGAACCAATTTCCTTAGTGACTCAGGAATCGCCAAAAAATGAAAATTCAGCAATCAACGCTGTGATTACATTTCCACTCCCCCAGGAAAATAAGCCATCGGAATCAACTTCTGTTATCACTTCTGATTCTTCAGCACAACAATCCACTACAGAATCACCAACTCAACAAAACATATCTGAGTCAACTTCTGTTATCACTTCTGATTCTTCAGCACAACAATCCACTACAGAATCACCAACTCAACAAAACATATCTGAGTCAACTTCTGTTATCACTCGTGATTTTTCAGCACAACAATTAACCACAGAACCACCAACTCAACAAAACATATCTGAGTCAACTTCTGTTATCACTTCTGATTCTTCAGCACAACAATTAACCACAGAACCACCAACTCAACAAAACATATCTGAGTCAACTTCTGTTATCACTCGTGATTTTTCAGCACAACAATTAACCACAGAACCACCAACTCAACAAAACATATCTGAGTCAACTTCTGTTATCACTTCTGATTCTTCAGCACAACAATTAACCACAGAACCACCAATTCAATCCAAAACACCTGAGCCAATTTCTGTTCTTTCTCCTGATTCCTCAGCAAAGCAATCAACTAAATACCAACCCCCACTAACACTTAACTGGCAAATAACACCTCGACGACAAAGAACCCGGAATTCTCCAAACTGGTCGCCGATTCAGGTAGGTTTTCTGTTGGTTGCATCCTCAACAGTGATGTCATCGCTTTATAACGTAGCTGTGAAGGCGCTTTTTAATGAAGGTTCTGATTTGCTGGGAAATTTTGAAACCCAGCAATTGATATCACCAACCTTGGGTAATATTTTCTTAATTTTAATGCTCCGGTTATTGGTGGTTGTGCCATTAATGTTACTTTTGGCTCCCATCTTACATCCTCCAGTTTGGCAAGACCTACAAAATTTATCTGATTCAGTGAGTATAAGTACTGCTCCCAATAGTGACAAAACAAAACCAGTTTTATTGTTATCAGTTGTGAGTGGTGGCTTTTTATTTTTGTCACAGGTACTGATTTACATTGCTATTGGTAAAGTAACAACAGGAATTGCGATCGCACTCTTCTTTATCTATCCCATGATTACTGGACTCTTATCATGGTTTCTCTTTCGAGAGCGTCCTAATTTATTCAGTTCTGGTGCAATTTCCAGCATCTTTTTTGGTCAATTATTAATCTTGGGTAGTTATTCAACTGGTACGAGTAATACCTCTTTAGGAATTATTTCTGGAATTATGTCCGGAATAGCTTTTGCTATTTACGTAATTTTTACTAGGTTATGCGCTCCGAAACTGCATCCAGTTTCATTTGCTTTAATTAACTTCGCCACCATGTTGCTATTAAGCTTCATCTGTTTATTAGTACCATTACCAAGTGATTCGAGTTTAGCCATTAGATCATCCAATTTACTGGAAGTGATTTTAAGTGCTTTTATGTTGGGTGTTCTCACTCTTTGTGGATATTTATTTAACAACTTTGGAATTCGCAAATTAGGTGGGCCACGCTCGGCTATAATTGGTGCTGTTGTTCCAATTTTAACAGTGATTTTTGCTGGATTAATGACTCAGGAAAAACTGGATCTCATTCAAATCTTGGGAGTTTTATTAGTAACTGGTGGTGCTGTTGCTCTCAGCTTTGAGAAAATGCAAACTCAATCGCAATCTTCTAGCTTCAAGAATTAAATGATGCAGAAACATGAAACTACATATTTTGAGAGAATATTGACTTTTGAATTCAAGTAACTTTCATATTTCTAAGTCAAGATAAATTAGGTGCTAGACTAGGATTAGCTTTTATGAGTGAACAGCATTGCATTGCACCCAAAAGTTCAGTTGGCAAAAAAAGCAAATTAAATGAGCGAAAGCTTATCACTGATTAGCTGCATTAATTAGATTTAATTTGATGTAGCGCAATGCCATAATTTAGTGGTGAGCTAAGTCACCTTTGCTGTTAAAATTAGTGATCTACACCTTAATATCATCAACACCATAGCCAAATTATGGTGAAAGCATGACAAATCTTCATTTCAGGTGAAGACAAAAATTGTAATTGGGTGTATGATGAATAGTTTAATTTGAATATCACTCTTGTAAACGTGCCATTCATCTGTCTGTGAATATGAGTAACGACATAGATCTGATCAAACGTCTGGGTCCGAGTGCGATGGATCAGATCATGCTTTATCTAGCTTTCAGTGCCATGCGTACAAGTGGACACAGGCATGGAGCATTTTTAGATGCAGCCGCAACAGCAGCTAAGTGTGCAATTTATATGACCTATCTGGAGCAGGGACAAAACCTGCGAATGACAGGACATTTGCACCACCTTGAGCCAAAGCGAGTAAAAATTATTGTTGAAGAAGTAAGACAAGCTCTGACTGAAGGTAAATTGCTAAAAATGCTGGGTTCCCAAGAACCCCGCTATTTGATTCAACTGCCATATCTATGGATGGAAAAATATCCTTGGCAGCCAGGAAGATCTCGTGTTCCTGGTACAAGCTTGACAAGCGAAGAGAAAAAGCAAATTGAGCGCAAGTTGCCCAAAAACTTACCAGATGCTCAGTTAGTTACTTCCTTTGAGTTTTTGGAGTTGATTGAGTTTCTCAATAAGCGATCGCAAGAGGAGTTACCACCTCACCACCAAATGCCCCTGAGTGAAGCCTTAGCAGAACATATCAAGCGCCGTTTACTCTACTCAGGTACAGTCACACGCATTGATTCACCTTGGGGAATGCCCTTCTATGCACTGACTCGTCCTTTTTACGCCCCAGCAGATGACCAAGAGCGTACTTACACAATGGTGGAAGATACTGCTCGCTATTTCCGCATGATGAAAGATTGGGCGGAAAGAAAAGCCAATTCTATGCGTGCTGTGGAAGAATTGGATATCCCCATTGAACAAATGCAGCAGGCCATGGAAGAATTAGATGAAATCATCCGTGCTTGGGCAGATAAATATCACCAAGATGGAGGTATCCCTATGGTCTTACAAATGGTGTTTGGTAATCAAGACCAGTAATCTGACACAAATCTGATATGTGTAGAAAGCAAAGTTCTCACATTATCTTAGTAGTCAGTGAAAGCACATTCGAGCGAGAGGGTTAAAGCTGGAACTTTATTTTATTTGCTCCTCAAACTTGCCTTAACCCCATCATCTTTGGTTTGACAGACTAGTAGGGTGGAAAGTTTCCCAACCCTACAATTATGCGACTCACTGCTAACTTTAAAGCGTTACCAATTTACTTAATGCTAGGATCTGATGGCATGGGAACAGTCTCAAAACGAGGCATAGAACCCAGTGGTGTTGTCATTCCAGTTCCAATGCCACTAGACCGGTCACTGGCATCTATACAAGTATCCAAAGCCTGAATTGAAGTCATCTCAATTTCTTGACCCAAGCCAACTACACACTGAGCAAAAGTCACTGGTAATAAACTACGTCCACAGTAGGTTAAGGTAGCTTGATTAATTTCCTCCTTGGTGCTTTTGCTAATACCCACTATACAGGTAGCTAAATCTACAGGACGGCGGGCTTGACCACAGGAATAAAGGGCATCTGTAGGGTTAATCTGTGTCTGCTTTTCAATTTGAGCCACGCACGTAGACAACTCTCTGGGTCGCATTGCTGTGGCACAACCTTGAGATGCTGCTTGTGTTGTGACTCCTACACTCAATAATTGCGCTGCACAGGCACGGTAATCATTTCTATAAGAATCTATAACAGCGTGGCTGGGCAGAATATTTATCAAAAATCCAGCTATAGCTACAACTGGAACTGTGAAAATTCTGCTGCTAATTTGTTTACGGCTTTTTATCATTGCTATTCTCCGTTATTCTCCAAACACCCAAGGCTATGCTAACTTAGAATTTTCTCACCCTGTTCGAAAATTCAGGAATTTTTGCCTTCTGAAATTGATAACTAAACCTAAATCATCATTAATGTTCTTAATGATCAGATTGTAATGATCAGTCAGATTATAGTGATTTTTCTCTCCTTGTGTATAATCTAAGCACGCATCAAAAATGCGGAATTTACAGCAAAATTCAGGAGTCAGGAGTAAAATACGCTTGATACTTGATAGTGCAGCTTGGCGTAAGCCATTTTTCGATGGAAATTTTGGACTTCATTTACCTGCAATCTGCTGTATCTCTGTTCATAGATAATTTTATTGATAATCCTCTAGCTAATTGGAGCAAGGAATGTAATAATTAAAAATTTGGGTAAAGTTTAAACAGGATTAAATTAAGGAAACTCATGTCCCGATATAGAGGGCCTCGCCTCAGAATTGTCCGCCGCTTGGGCGAATTACCAGGCTTAACTCGAAAAAGTGCTAGACGCGCCTATGCACCAGGACAACATGGTCAGAACCGCAAAAAACGTTCTGAGTATGCTATCCGTCTAGAAGAAAAGCAAAAACTCCGCTTGAACTACGGATTAACAGAAAAACAAATGCTGCGCTACGTTCGTAAAGCTAGGCGTGTAACTGGTTCTACTGGACAAGTTTTGCTGCAATTGCTGGAAATGCGCTTAGATAATACAGTTTTTCGCATGGGTATGGCCCCCACCATTCCCGGAGCACGTCAACTAGTAAATCATGGTCACGTCACCGTTAATGGTCGTGTAGTTAATATTGCCAGCTATCAGTGCCGTCCTGGTGAAGAAATTGCTGTGAGGGATAATGAAGCATCCAAGAAATTGGTGGAATCTAACTTGCAATATCCCGGTTTAGCTAACCTCCCCAATCACTTAGAATTTGATAAAAATAAATTAACTGGCAAAGTTAATAGTGTGATTGAAAGAGAATGGGTAGCACTACAAGTTAATGAACTGCTTGTGGTGGAATACTACTCACGTCAAGCGTAATAGTCAGTGGTCAGTAGTCAGTAGTCAGTGATCAGTTATCAGTGATGAATTATTATTCTTTTCTGTTCGCTGTTCCCTGTTCCTAATGACTAATGACTAATGACTAACCCCCAATTTGCGACATGGTACGGGTGTAAGAGCCGACTGTACCTGAGTCGCGTTGTTTAAAGTTAATTTCACATTTGAAGTTTAATAGTTGTCGAACTTGTTCTTGCAATTGAACAGTTCTAATACCAGCACGCAAAGAGGTTTTCAAATCAATTTGACCAGTTTCATTTAATAAGCAGGGACGTAACCACCCATCGGCACCTAGACGTAATCGATTACAACGATCACAAAAACATTCCGACATCTGGCTGATAAAACGTAGTGTTCCCTTCGCTCCTGGAATTTGAAACACATCGGCAGGTCCATTACCACAGATTTGTGATTCTGTTAATCCCCAACGTTGGCGAATGCGATCGCGCAAATCAGCAGAAGATATCCAGCTGTGATCGCCAAATAATTGACCATTACCAATAGGCATAAACTGAATAAACCGGACGTGCCAATTTTTGTGAATCGTCAGCGCGGCTAAATCTAAAATTTCATGGTCATTAACACCAGGAATTACAATTACATTTCACTTTAACGGATCAAAACCCACATTATAGGTAGCTTGAATCCCTTCCCAAGCTTGTTGCCAACGTCCACACCCATGATTGCCGATAATTTGCTCAAAGGTTTCTGGGTCAAGAGAATCTAAACTAATATTAATCCTTCTTAAACCTGCATCATAGAGATTCTTAGCTATGGGTGCTAGTAAAAATCCATTAGTAGTCATTGCTAAATCCTGAGTTTGGTGAAAATTGGCAATTTCCTTCACCAACTCGACCACACCAGGACCTAACAGAGGTTCACCACCAGTCAAACGAAAGCGGGTAAAACTGACGGGAATAAATACCTCTTGAATCAGAGTGAGAAGTTCCTCACAACTTAATAACTGTTGTTTGAGGATATAGTTTAATTCCGCACACTCTGGCATACAGTACAGACAACGGAAATTACAACGATCAATTAAACTAATGCGGAGATAGTCTACCTGGTTCATTTTTGTTTAGCTGAAGTCTAATTTCTAGATGATCGGAAACAATTAGAAAGTGCCTGGTATCGCGTAAATTAGAAACAAGGATCAAATAGCAGTATCGGAATGAAAAGACATTGGCTATTATTCGGTGTATCTGTAGTTGTGTTGTTAACAATCCGTCAAGTATTGGCACAGAATAAATTGCAGGTAATAGTTAACCGCTACTTAGAAGTTTGCAAACTTTCCCAGTCTCTCACCTATCAAAATAAACAAAGATGGATTTATTTGGCGTTTGCGCCCCAGTTGGATGAGTGGCTGTTATTCTCGTGCTAGGAATCTTTCAACCACTGGAATGGATCATGTACAACAATCTATTTCGCCTGTGGGGAGACGCTAACTAGGATCAGCGTATGGTAATGGTGGCAATAGATGATAAAAGTTTAAATGAGTTTGGACAGTTTCCGTGGACAACGCAAAAGCACATTAAAGCCCACAAGATACCACAATATTCCTTTGTCGATGTAGTAGAGCAACAAATACCTACTCAGACTTTCCAAAACAAAATAGTGTTCGTGGGAGTTACAGCTCCTGGTATTGACGGCTTGACAACTTCCTTTGACTAGGATAACCCTACAGGTGATGTGTGTGTACACACTACGATGACCAGTAATGCTTTACAGAGTAATTTCTTCCATCCCTTTCCTCCAAGGGGATGGGTAATGTTATTTTTACTGGGAAGACCGGGTTTATATTGGGCGATCGCTGTTGTGCTTCTAGACAATTAGTTGAATTTTTCAACTCTAGGATTCTATTCGATTGTTGAAAAAATTCCGTAGACTAGAAGTTTTATTCTTGGTTATTCCCTATTGCCTATTTTCTGCCCTAACGAGTAATTATGGTTTAAGCCACGCAAGGTATCAGAAATCAAACCGGATTGCTATATAATATTTACCTGTTTGTTGTTACCTATTCTGTGTAAGTACGCAGGATTTGTGAGAATTAACTGATCGCACACACCAACCGGCTATCCATCGTGCAAGATACCGACTCTATGAATGACCTTGCTGCTGCACTGCAACAGCCAGTGGACTTAGACTTTGAACTCCCAGATCCAGAAGATGAACAGATTGCTGAGTCTGACTTTTTACAGCAGTTAGATGTAGCTTGGCAAGTATGTGATCGCTTTGATTTGCAAACAGAAATTTGGCGAGGTCGCATTTTACGCGCTATCCGCGACAGAGAAAAAAAAGGTGGTGATAGCAGAGGTACTGGTTTCCTCAAATGGTTGAAGGAACGGGAAATTAGTAAAACTCAAGCTTATTCCTGGATTCAATTGGCTAACAGTGCTGATACTCTCCTAGAAGAAGGCAAACTTGATCCAGGCAGTGTTAATAATTTTAGTAAACGGGCATTTGTAGAAACCGCTAAAGCCGCCCCAGAAGTACAACAGATGGTGAGTGAAGCCGCGCAAAAAGGCGATCGCATCACCCGCAGAGAAGTCCGTCAACTCACCGACGAATGGACAGCCATGTCTTCAGAATTCTTACCTGAACCAGTTAAGGAAAAAGCCGCAGATAATAGCCTTCCTGCTCGCTACATTGCCCCTCTGGTCAAAGAAATGGAAAAACTGCCAGAATCGCACCGAAGGCTATTACAAAGGGATATAGCGGCTAATCCTGATGTTGATACTCTCAAACAAGCCACCACAGAAGCCCGTCAATTAGCAAAATATCTCAAATCTGCTGCCCAAGTTCAGGCACTGACAGAAGAAAATGTGGATATTGAAACCGCATTAGAAGAAGCCCAAAGAATAGGCTGTTTGAGTATTGCGGCCGATTTAGTAAATCAAGCGTCTCAAATGGAACAAAGTATAGCTAAGTTATACATGACTTGGAAAAAAATCAGTAACTTGGCTGATAGATTATACGTTGATACTGGTGCAAGTACCCCCAATTTGCGATCGCTCCTAAGTTGCGTAGAACCGCTGGGAGGAGAAGTCATGGAACTACAACTGAGTGGTGCAACAGAACACACGATTAGGTTACAAATTCAGGAAACAACTTAGGTGATTGGGGACTGGGAAATCGAGGAGAGTAATTAATTCCTATTCCCAATTACGAACTATAAATTTCTTCCATTTTCTTTGCTAGTTCGACATCTAAACTGGTGATAGCATTACCGATGTCGTGGGTAACAAGATTCACCCAGACCGTGCTGTAAACATTAAACCATTCCGGGTGATGTCCCATAATTTCCGCGTGAACACCAACAGTTACCATCCAACCCAAGGCTGTAGCAAAGGAATTAAATTTGTATTCTTTGTATAACTTGCCTTCTTTAATTTGCCATCCTGGTAAACTATTGAGGGCTTGTTGTAGTTCGGTTTCGCCGAGTTTGTATCCTGCCATTTTCTTAATTTATACAAAGGTTTCTAAATACTTATTCTATCCAATTAGAATCTTTTTCTGTTTTTCCGCTTCCATCTTTTGAAGAATGTCCGCAAGTAACGGAAATTCAAATAACGTCGATATCGCTGCACTACTTCTTTTCCTACCAGTAGCGCACCTAACCAAAATATAACTTCAGCGAAAACCAATAACGCTGGTACTAACAGGGCTTTCTGGGCAACGGAAAGTGGTATAAATGGCAAAATTATTGCGATCGCCAGCCACGGTAAAAATGAGATGATGATTAAAAATAAACCCAGCTTTTGCATAATTTTTGTTGGTAACAGAATCTGAGTTTAGTATTTTTATCTGTTGGGTTGTAGTGGCTTACCTTACATTGTAGATTTTTTATTTCGGGCCAAGATGCAAATAAGAAAGCGAAAGAAATGGTTTATCTCATTTGCATAAAATCTCGGAGTAGTGAAATAATATTAGTTAAGGGTGGGTTACATTGCCTATTAATATTTACAGTAGATTGCAGATCAATGAGGTACAGATTCTAAATTGAAACCAAGACAGCAAGAGAGTTTTACTCCTGACTCCTGACTCCTGCTGTATAATTCATCTTTTTCTAATTCTAGGTTCTATAACATCAGGATTAACTTCAAAATATTTAGCAGCTTGTGACATATCAAATGTCAATAACCTGCTTTCTCCTAAATCTTCTAAATTTTTACCGGACTTAAGTTGGGAAGATTTTATACCTAACACTTTAATAATTTCTGATGCTACAGCTTGAGCTAAAAGTGGAGGAACAGAGTTACCAATTTGTCTAAAACCATGCCATTTTGTGGGATGAAATCTAAACCAGTCAGGATAAGAATGCAACCGTGCAGCTTCTCTAACAGTAATACATCTAGGTTTAAAAGGATGTATGGGACGAGGGGAAGTAAATGCACCTTTATTACTTGCTGTTCCTGCTCTGAGTGTGTTACATAAGCCATCAGGAGCTAGTTTATAAAAACGGCTGATTGGTTCGATTTGTCCATAGGGAGTTAATGCAAATCTTTCGATAGATTCGGGATTATGTTTTGTTCTCAAACTGGATGTTAGAATGTTATGATTAAATTTACGCTGATAGGAATAATTATTGTTAGATAGGCTAAGATTACGCATTTTTTTCCCGTAATTACTAGGTTGTCCAAAATCAGTTACTACCCAATCTTGTTGATATAATTCTGGATAATTTTCTATTTCCGGTAGGTCTTGAATAGCTTGCAAAACTGTAGGTGTTGATGGTAATTTTGATAGTCCAATTGTGGTGCAAGCTATAGAGTTATTAGATTTGGCAGGATGGGTAATTTTATCTGGATGATTTGGTAATTTTAGATCTTGACGACAACCGAATAAAAATAATCTTTCTCGATTTTGTGGTACTCCATAATTAGCAGCATTTAATACTTGATAATTCCGATTAACCTTATAACCATTATTCTCAAATTTATCAAATATTTCCGTAGTAAATTCTTTGTGTTTACCTACGGTCATTCCTTTAACATTTTCCAAAACAAAGAAGTTAGGTTGTAGTTCCAAAACTAACCTAATAAAATGAAAAACCAGAGTATTTCTAGGGTCATCAATAGAACGTTTACCAATTAATGAAAACCCTTGACATGGTGGACCGCCAAACACTACATCAATTTCTTGATTACCAATGTCAGAACTATTTCTAATTTCTGACCCTGTTGTTTCTTCTACACTTTTACATAAGACTTTCCAAAAGGGAAAGTTAAATTTATGAATTGCACAATGAATTGGGTCTAGTTCTACAGATACAAGGACATCAAAACCTGCTTGTTCAAAGCCAAGAGTCATACCTCCTGCACCTGCAAATAAGTCAACTGCAATTGGCCGTTTTTTAATCATTTTATCTGTAACTTGTCACCTGTAATCTATCACCTATATTTTCATTTCTAAAATTTCTTGTGCAGCGCGATCGCACACTCCTAATTCCCCCAAAGATTCCCGCATTTGTTGATAATCTTCTAAAGTTGTTTGTTTCTTTTCATTATTTAATAATAATTCCATTGCAGCTTGAGTAATATTCTCTGCTGTGGCTTGTTCTTGTAGCAATTCTGGGACAATTTCCCGCATCATAACTAAATTCACTGGTGAAGCGAAGGGAATAGAACCTTTAAGAATATTACGCCCTATCCAAGCAGTAAAAGGACTCAGACGATAAACAACTACTTGCGGTACATTTAACAATGCTAATTCTAAATTTACAGTCCCAGATTTGGTAATTGCAAAATCAACAGCTGCAAAAATTTCTTGTTTTTGACCTGATACAATTGTTGCTTCTAAACCATAATGTTCAATACCTTTCTCAATTCTATCTCTAAATATTTCCAAAGATAGAGGAATCCAAAAATGTACTTCTGGTAATTTAGATTGTAGATTTTGAGCAGCTTTAAAAATTACTGGTAATAGATATTTTAATTCCTGATGACGAGAAGCGGGTAAAAGAGCGATCGCAATTTGTTCTGGTTTAATTCCCAAACTTGTCCGCGCTGCTTCTCGATTAGGCGCATTGGCCATCTTATCGACTAAAGGATGACCAACCCAATGAACTCTAGCCCCCTTCTCCTGATAATAACGAGCTTCTTCAGGAAAAATCGCCAATAACTTATCCGTAAAGCTAACTATACGTTTTGTTCTCTCCAAACTCAGGGACCAAACCCACTCTTGGGGAGCGATGTAATACACTACAGGCACATTAGGAAAATGTTCATGCATATAACTACCAATCCCGATATTAGGGGTCATGTAGTCAATTAGCACTATTAAGTCAGGGGGATTTTGTTTCAAGTAAGTGATCGCTCTTCGTTGTACCTGTATAGTAGGTATAAAATACGGTAAAGCCTCAATTATTCCCATCGAACCAATACCGCTAGTATCACCCAAAATAGTTGCCCCAGCTGCGGCCATTTTATCGCCACCCAAAGCCACAATCTCTAACTCTAATTTTAACCCCCTCGTCATAACGTGACGCTGAAGCGCCGTAATTAACAGCGCCCCCTGCAAATCTCCAGAAACTTCCCCAGTGCTGATAAATATCCGCATTTGAATTTTAGATTTCAGATTTTAAAGTTTGGGTTTTCTGCTTCCTTCTTATATTCACTTTTATGGAATCCAATGAACGATGAATTTAGGAGTGATTCATAATTCATCACTCATAAATCACGACTCATCTCTCGTGCCTTTTCTCCCCTTTCCAGGAATCAAACCGCGTCTTCCTGGCATTTGTGAAAGCCTTAAGAAATGGTGTAGGTGTTCCAATTGTTCCGTATCTCCCAACATTTCTAACTCGGCCAAAGCATCTTTAAAAAGCAAATTAGAACGGTAGAGAATACGAAAAGCCTTTTTCAGAAGTTGGAATTCTTTAGCAGATATTCCTGAGCGTTTTAGTCCCACCAAATTGAGCGATCGCACCCGTGACGGATTACCCTCAACTAACATATAAGGCGCTACATCTCGATCAATGCGAGTCATCCCGCCCACCATCGACATACCACCAATATGTACAAATTGATGCACACCTAAAACGCCACTTAATCTAGCTCTTGACTCAATGTGAACATGACCCGCTAAAGCCACAGAATTAGCAATCACCACCGAGTTTTCAATCACGCAATTATGACCTATATGAACATAAGCCATCAATAGATTACCATTACCAATTACTGTCGCTTCGCCTCGACCAGTAGCACGGTTAATAGTCACATATTCACGAATTGAATTATTGTCGCCAATTTTTACCCAAGTTGGTTCTCCTACATACTTGAGGTCTTGGGGTTCCATACCGATGGCAGCACCAGGAAAAATATGATTTCGCGCTCCTATATCACATGGACCTTCTAGAACAGCATGAGCACCAATAACAGTTTCCTGTCCCACTTTGACATTCGCTCCAATCACAGCATAAGCACCGACTTGCACCGTTGAGTGGAGTTCTGAATTTGGATGTATTACAGCAGTTGGATGAATAAGTGTCTTCAAGGGTGACTCTCCAGAACTGAGTTCAGTGAAAAAAGTGTCGGGCAAAACAAGCTATGTGTGAGGATGACGAAAATCTAGATATCAGTAAATACGCTTGTGGTTTTTTATTATTACTGTTATCCTTGCTTATAATTGGCCGAGGGCATTTCACGGCTATGCCCAGAACAGCAAAGCAAAATTTTAGGTAACCAAAGAAAACATCAATTCTCCTTCAGCAGCTAGTTGTCCATCAACTTCGGCTCTACCTTGCATTTTACCAAAACGACGGTGTTTAACCCATAACAGTTCCACAGTCATAACCAGCTGATCACCAGGTGTTACTTGACGGCGAAAACGGACTTTATCAATACCTGCAAATACAAACAGTCCTCCGGGGCTATCAGACATTTGGGTCATGACCACCCCACCGACTTGCGCCATGGCTTCCACAATGAGTACACCAGGCATTAATGCACGTCCGGGAAAATGACCTTGAAAGTGGGGTTCATTAAAGGTGACATTTTTCACACCCACAGCCATTTTTCCTGGTACATAGTCAATAATTTTATCTACCAGTAAAAAGGGATAACAGTGCGGTAGTAATTGTTTAATTTCTTCCACAGAGTAGGTTGTTTTAATTCTCGGTGTATTAGTTTCCTGATGATCTCCTTCAGATGTAGTCACGTCGGTAGAATTAGCTTCGGTGATAGTTGACATGGGTAATTTGTAATGAGTTATTTGTAGTTCTTAATTACTAATTCCTACTTGGATTAGTAACCAGATTCAAAACTAAGAGACAGAATTAAATTCTAAAATAATTCTAAAATTTTCTGTGCTAGTTGAATATGCAGATTATGACTGGCTTTGTATGCCAAGAAATGAGCAAGGGGAAATTTGCCCAGTAAGCTAATGTCTCCTACTAAATCCAGGATTTTATGACGTACTGGTTCATTTGCAAATCTCAATGGTGGATTTAACCAACCATCAGAACCACAAACCAGGGCATTATCCAAGCTGCCACCTTTGATTAATCCTGATTTTTGCAGATATTCAATTTGATGTAATAAACCAAAAGTACGAGCCGGGGCAATTTCTGTAATAAAGGTATTTTCTAGATTAGTAGATAATGACCAACTGTGCCATTGATTACCAATAGCTGGTAAATCAAAATCAATCCCATAGCTAAAACGGGTTTCTGGCGCAGGTAGGGCGCATATAAAAGCATCCCCTTGATGCACCCAAAGCGGTTCTTTAATAAATATCGGTGATTGTTCGTCACAGACCGGTTGTAATACTAAGCCCACTGCGGCAATGCTATCAGTCCAAACCTGAGCGGAACCATCTAAAAGTGGCACTTCTGAACCATCAATTTCAATGCGAGCATTATCTACACCCATAGCAGACAAGGCTGCCAATAAATGTTCTACTGTGCGGACATAAACCTCCTCTGTACCCAACTGAGTAGAAAGAAGAGTCTGATTAACAGCAGTAACTGTGGCGGGAATAATAGGAGAATTAGGCAAATCCACCCGCACAAAATAGCGATCACTTCCCGATTCTGCTGGTAGTATCCTCAAACTGGTACTCACACCACTATGCAGCCCGACACCCTTTTGGATAACTTCCGCAGCTAAAGTGTGTTGGTGCATAGACCAAAAGCCAATATATTTACGTTGTTATTACTCATTTGATCGATATTTAGATTTAGTACACACCCTGATTTTCAAAAGTTATTCAGTTATCAGTTATCAGTTATCAACTATCAGTTATCAACTATCAGTTATCAACTATCAATTATCAACTATCAATTATCAATTGCTAACTGATAACTGACCAATTTAAAACCTTTCCCCTATCCCGAAATTAATGCGGCTATCACCATCATCGCTGATACCGTAGTCTATACGAATTGGTCCTAATGGTGACTGTACACGCACACCTAGACCATAACCATAGCCAGTACCATTTTTGTTCAAAATTTCCGCCGTTCTGGTGCTGCTTCCCAGGTCACTACCGTAATCAAAAAACAGAGCGCCACTGACTACAGAAAAGACAGGAAAACGATACTCAACAGATGCTTGTACATAGCTACGTCCAGTTGCTAATCTGCCTTCATCGTAACCCCGGACAGAATTACTACCACCAAGGGTAAAGGCCTCGTAGGGAGGTAAATCACCGAGAATTGTACCCCCTTGGAGGTTAAATGCTAGGGTTTGTGCACCTTTACCAAAGCCGAGGAATTTTACTGGTAAATATTGGCTGTAGTTACCCCGTAACCTGGTCAGTAAAATATTGCCTTGTCCCACGGGTACAGATTGGTCAACTCCGACACGGAGGTAAGAACCATTGGTAGGTTGTAAGGGATTATTACGGCGATCACGTTGTGCGCCCAGTTGTAATAATAGCAAATCGTCTTCACCTGTACCTGATTGCATCAGAGGAATTGTAGGGCTAATCTGATTGCCATGATCATCAAATATCGCCCCTTCTTTTCTCAGATTACCATCAGCATCACGGCTAGAAACTCGTTGATACTGCAAACCTGCTGAAGCTGTCCATTTTGGCTTTTGGTAAGGATTAGCAGAAATAGGACGGGTAAAGGATACACCACCGCCTAAACGGGTAATTCGGGGGCGGTCCTGGTCATCTTTACTAGTAATATCACTAGGGTCAAACGTTTCTATGGCGTCATTTTTACCTTCGAAAATCAGAGAAATTGAACGACGACGGAAAATATTGGCTGTGTAGGAAGTACGGTAAGGATCACCAGCAATCCAAGGATCTGTAAACCGCAGGTCAAACAGCAATTCTCTTTCTCCTAACTGAACCTCAGCCCCCAGTTTCTGCGCTCTACCCCCCAGGTTTTGCTGTTGATAGCTAACAGTACCAAATAACCCACTGGCAGAACTAATACCCGCACCAGCAGCGATTGAACCACTACTGCGTTCCGCCACATTGAGTACCACATCTACCTTACTTGGATCTGTACCAGGATCAAGGGACACATTTACATCTTCAAATAATCCTAAACCAAATATCCTTTGCAGGTCTTTCTGGACGATGTTGCGGTTAAATACCTGACCAGGCTTTAATTCAAATTCTCGCTTAATTACATAATCTTTTGTTCGTCCGCGAATGGGATTACCTTTGTCGTCTACTTCCTCACCCTGTTTGTTGCGGAAACGGACTTTGATATTTTCTACTACCCCTTCTGCTACTTGTAGGGTAACAACTCCATTCTCTGAAACTTTAGGTGCTCCAATCACGTTGGCCAGCACATAACCTTGGTCTTGATACTTTTTGGTTAATTCTTTAATTCCTTCTTGTAAATCTCGCAAATTCAAGATTTGTCCATACTGTTTACTGAAGATTTCATCTACAGTTTTGGCAGGTATGACTGAAGCTAATCCGGGAACTGGTGTAGCTTCTACTTGTACTTTACTCAGAACCGGGTTAGGACTAACAACGAAACTCACCCTTACACCCAAGGGCGTATCTTCTGGCATGGCTTGCACGTTGGAGAAAAAGCCTGTGGCAAAGATAGCATTAATATCTTCTTGGAGTTGGGAGCGAGTAGTTGTTTGTCCTGCTTGGGTACTAATCGCCTGATAAACTTTATCTTCTAGTTCTTTTGCAACAGCACCAGTTGGAGATTTGACTGCTACTTCTGAAACTAATACACGAGGTTCTGCTGTTGGTGTTGTTTCGGGATTAGTCGGGAAAGCTGGTTGTCCTATGGGTGGTTCGAGTTTTTCCTGTGTATAATTTCTTGCAGGAGTTACTTCTGATTTTTGTCCTTGTGCTGTTTTAGATGGGGTGGTGATATTGTGGATAATTGCTTGTGATGTCTCTATCCCTAGTGAATTGGTAGATAATAGCGATGCTTTTAGGGTTTGTGCTGTGGGGATAATTACCGCTTTCGTTTCTGTGTTTGCTGAATTACGAGCTATTGCTGTTTTTGATGAAGTACTGACATCTGGAATAGTTACTGCTTTCGTTTCTGTGTTTACTGAGTTACGAGCTATTGCTGTTTTTAAGGCTTGTGCTGTTTTTGATGAGGTGCTGATCTTTGAAGGAATTACTTCTGGTGTTGCTATTACTGTTGACTCAGTGGTTAAGGCTGAAACAGGAGTTATGGAGGATGGAGATTCGGTTTCTCTAACTTCTGTTTTCGTGACTATGACTGATTCTTGTTGTTGATCAAGATGATTCTGACTGCTTTTCTGTGGTAGATGTTGGTTTGTTTCTACCGTGGCGACTTCTGTTACTTGCTGAGTATAATCAGGAGTTTGTGCAGTTGCACTCAATGAACTATCAAAAGGGGTTGCGATCGCCACAACTGCCAGTAACACCGTAGATAAATGCATTTTATTCATATTCCTCTTCACTACCACACTTACCGCTTTGCGGAATTCAAAATTAAAAATTAAAAATTCAAGGCTTTCGGCTTTCCAGCACTTTTAATACTCGTTGTAAAACCTCCTGGTAGGCATTCTCTACATTCCCTAAATCCCTGCGAAAACGGTCTTTATCCATTACTCGACGGTTAGGATCGTTTTCAGCCATGTCCCACAAACGACAGGTATCAGGACTAATTTCATCTGCTAGAAGCAACTGCTTTTGTGAGTCCAAACCAAATTCGAGTTTAAAGTCTACTAGGGTAATCCCACACTGTTGCCAAAAATCCTTGAGAAACTCGTTGATTTGCAATGCAAGATAGGTAATACTGTCAACTTGTTCCTCTGTAGCTAGTTTTAGCAAAAGTAAGCGATCGCGTGTTAGCAATGGATCTCCTAATTTGTCGTCTTTGTAATAAAACTCTACCAAAGGCTGTGACAGAACTGTACCTAATGATAATCCTGTTTGTTGACACAGGCTCCCAGCCGCAATATTTCTGACAACTACTTCTAATGGCAAAATTTTAACTGCTCTGACCCGCATTTGATTAGGGGCTGGAGAATCAATAAAATGAGTCTTAATACTATGGGATTCTAACTGTTGAAACAATTTGCTGGAAAGGGTACAGTTTATGCTGCCTTTCCCCTGGATACTGCCACGCTTTTGTGCGTTAAATGCCGTTGCATCATCTTTAAAATCAGCCAGCAAAACGTCCGGCTCGTCTGTGCTGTAAAGGATTTTTGCCTTGCCTTCGTAGAGTTTAGTTTGAACAAACATAATAATTTAGATACAGTTGGAGAACAATTGATATTTGGGGGAAGAAAAAACCTTTAACCCAAACCCAGTAAACTTTTCCCAAGTCCAGTTAGGTGGGCAAAACCGAGTACCAAGTAGTATTCAGAGGGTAATGGTTTCAAGCTTAACTATTTTCTTATAAGATAGTAGGCTTTCTTATAAAAGAGTAGGCTGAAAACCCTTGAGGTTGGAGTCAGGAATCAGGAGTTCAGAGCAAAGAATTAATTCTTCCCCCTGCACCCCACTTTCCATTTTTCCTATTCCCCTGTCTTTTCGGTGAAACGGGTAAACTCTGCACAAAACTTTCATGATTTTCGTTAACTTTTTGTAATTTTTGGTAAATAAAATTTTATAATACTCTAAAAAAGTATATATTAATACTTTAATTACTTGTCTTTTAGTTGAAGTTAATTAAAACCCATTTTTGTAAATTAAGGAATAAAATGAAATAATTGAGAGAATGTGAGCAGTGTGGAAATCTTCCTCTAGGAGATTGTAATATTTATTTATATAATTTATATACCGGGTAAGTGTTCGTAAATAGCCTTGGTGAATTTCGCATAAACTTTTTTTGACAACTTTTTACTTAATGGCTTAAGTCTTGATTCATTATGTCAAAGTTGATATTGACTAATCTCTGAATCACTTTGTCGTAATCATGCTTTAATCATTAGCATTTTCCTCGCTGAACACAATACAGATCAGAGTGGTTAGTGGTTATGCTACAAACAAGAAAATCAGGAGGAGAGTTAAATATATGGAGAAAAAAATGGTTAGTAAAGATGATTTTCTCTATCCTCGTGGTCGCTACTACGGTCATGTACAGCCTGAGAACTTGGTTTTTAATGCAAATTTACAGGAATTTGCCCAGAGAGTAAGTTACATCTGCAACCTAGAAACCAGTGGCAAACTTCCACCAGGGGAAGCTTACAAACAAATCAAAATGCTGTGGAAGCAGTTAAAACGCTCAAAAAAGCAACTGAGAATAGGTGAAGACCCCTTTCAAGACAAAGGTTCTGACTCAGAGGATGAGTGATTGGAGATTTGGGAGATGGGGAAGATGGGGAAGATGAAGGAGAACATTCTTTACGTACACCCTTACACCCCGCTACTTTGTTACTATTGTCCAGACACCATCCCAGGAAGTTGGTGGTGGTGTTTTTTGGTAATTGTAGGCAGGTTCAAGGTGGGTATGTACGGCTTGGTCTGTAGGTCGAATTCGTTTGGCAATTTCAAAGCTGGCGATCGCTTGGGTAAAATTTCGTGATATATAAGCACCACGTCCAGCATCATAATGGTATAAAAAATCTTGGGTGTTAGCATCTAGGGGGATGGTGCGATCGCCAATTAATTCATAAATATCTACAGCCTGATGTTTTCCTTTGACACGAATTCTATCTAGTTGACGCACCCAGACGCGATCAGCGCATACTTTATAAGTAAATTAACTTAAAATAATATCACATCCATATTCTTTTGTCACTCCTTCTAAGCGGGAACTTAAATTCACCCCATCGCCAATCACTGTATAATCCATGCGTTTCCGAGAACCAATATTTCCCAAAACCACTTCCCCTGAACTAATACCAATACCAAAATGGATTTGCCGCTGGGATTGAATAATTCGCTTCTCATTAAATTCTTCCAGTCTTTGGCGCGCATATCCAATGCGGATTGTATTGCTCGCCAGCCAAGGGTGATTTTCTGTTAATGGTAGTGGGGCACCAAATACCGCCATTAAAGCATCACCAATAAACTTATCTAAAGTTCCTTCATAGCAAAAAACTGATTCCACCATGGTTTCAAAATACTGATTGAGCAAGGATACCACCTCCGCTGCTCCCAAGTTTTCTGTTTTGTCAGTATAAACACGGATGTCAAAAAATAAAATAGTGACTTCTTTACGTTCACCCACCATTAAACTATCATCTCCCAGCGCCATAACTTGCTCGGCTACGTGGGGTGTGAGATAAAGATACATAGTGCTTTTGAGGCGTTTTTCTCTACTGATATCTGATATCTTCCAAGACCACTAAACCACCCCTCACACCTCCTTCTGGGTTAGTTAAGGGATTGACAGTTAGATTGATGCTACGTTCTAATATTTTGACTACATCAGCACTAAGTAACTCAGATTGTGGGGTGAGGGGTTGATTCCAAGGTATAAAAATATTATGATTATTGCGAGCGCGCACCGCCAAAATTAACTTCTGATTTTTCAATCCTGGATTTTGAGTTATATTGCTATCCAAGTCATACAATCCCACTTGTAAATTTTGCTCTGGGACATAATGCCTAGCTGCATACTTTAAACTATCTTCCAGACGCGGTTGCAAATTTTCAATTGGTACAACCTCCCAAACTGCACGACCCAGTAAATTTTATTTCCACAACAGCTTATTGGTTTTACCATTAGCTAACTTCAAAGGACAACCAAGTAACTCTAGGGCTGCATCATTAATAGTAACTATTTGACCTTGCATATCTGTACAAATTACAGCATCAGATAGACTCTGAAGAATATCTTTTTGATACTGTCTTTCTAACAAAACACTTTCAAATAAGCAAGCATTTTCCAAAGCTATTCCTGCTTGGATATTAAAAGCTCGCATAAACTCTTCATCTGAAGTCGTAAAACTGCCTTGTTGTTTATTTATTAACTGAGTAACACCAATCAACTCACCAGCCGAATTGAAAAATGGTAAACATAGAATATTACGAGTTATATATCCAGTTTTGTTATCTGCAGTTGGATCAAAGCGAGGATATTGATAAGCATCGGGGATATTTAGTGCTTGACCTGTAGAGGTGACATAATAAGCAATACCACGATTAGAAGGAATGCGGACTTCTATCAATTTTGTATCATTAACAGTGGCTACTTTTGTCCACAGTTCCCCCATTTCTTTGCGATACAAAACATAGTGTACTGCGGTCTGCTTGCATTAAAATCCTGGCTTGTTACATGACTATCTGCAAAGTTACTTCTAAATCCAAACTTTGTCCTAAAGTTTGGGTAGCACGCAAAAAAGCCGTTGCACCCCGTTGATTTCGAGCCGCTACATAGAAAGATTGGCAACTTTCCAAGATAATACCAATAGAAGCAGCAAAGTCTCGAAAAGACTCTTAATCATCATGATCAAATGGAATATCACCAGCTTTATTTGCCAGTTTTACTACAGCTACAATTTGCTTTTTGCTACTCACAACCGGCATACATGAAAGATTGCGAATTGTATAGCCCATTTGTTTTTCCAACTCTCGACTAAAAAGAGGATGAGCAGCTGTTTCCGAAATATTGAGATATTGACCTGTGCTGGCCACTTGACTAGGAATACCTACATTTAAGGGAGGGAGTGCGAATTCCTAGGAGTTTTTGGCTATTATCTTGGGGAACTTTTGACCATAGTTGAGACTTATCATAGTCCACTGAAAAAATAGCTGTATGTTCTGCTTGGAGAATTTGACCGATTTTGAGTGTGATGGCTTCTAGCACTTTCTCCAGCATACTTTCTAGAGCTTCATTCTTGATAAGATCAATAGCTCTGAGAAATTGTTGAAATTCAGCGGTGATAAAGTCAAGTAAGCAAACAAATTCATTAACCGAAAGGTCTCTAACGCTACTCAGTAGAGCGTGGGTGCGATTAACTTATATCAGTTCAGTTAATGTAGCCAAGACGGTGCCGGCGTTGGGAAGTGTCATAAAGTCAGTTATCAGTGGCAAAAGGCAAAAGGCAAAAGGCAAAAGGCAAAAGTTAATGAATCTTCTCCTGACTCCTGACTCCTGACTCCTGACTCCTGACTCCTATTACCTTTTGATAGTAATCTTGTAGTTGTCGTGTAGCAGCAGCCCATCCCCATTTTTCTGCTTCTGTATGGGCATTTTTACGGATAATTGCTATTTCTTGTCTTTGTTTTAACAACTTGATAGTAACATCAATAGCCTCTTGAATATCAGTTTTTGGGTTAAAAAGATAACCGTTTATACCATCTGTAACGATGTCAGGAATGCCACCAGAACGGGCTGCAACTACTGGACAACCTGCAGCCATTGCTTCTAGTAGCACTAAGCCTAATGTTTCTGTACGGGAAGGAAAAATAAAAGCATCCGCACTGGCAAAAGCTGAACCCAACTCTTGACCCATCAGATAACCAACAAAATGAGTATTTGTACCTGCAAAATGCTTTTCCAAATTTTGGCGGTTTGGTCCATCTCCTACTAATGCCAATCGTGCATCAGGAATGGCCTCTAAGATGGGTTTAATACGTTCAATTTCTTTTTCGGCTGAAAGACGACCAACATACAGCAACAAGGGGCTTTTTGGATGATTTTGCGTGAGGTGTGATCGCATTTCCTCGCTGGCTAAATTAGGATGGAATAATTCTGTATCTACTCCCGGTTGCCACAAATCTAATCTTTCAATCCCATGTTCAGAGAGTTCTTCTATCATCGCTGTCGAGGTACACAAATTTAAGGCTGCTTGATTGTGTCCAGCTTTAAGCAGTTCCCATAGTAATCCTTCTAGCATTCCCAAACCGTAATGTTGTAGATATTGAGGTAAATGGGTATGGTAAGAAGCGATCAAAGGAATTTTTAAGACTTTACTATAGAAAATACCCGATAATCCCAAAACGGCAGGATTGACAACATGAATAATATCCGGTTGAAAATCTTCTAAAGCGTGACCAATGGCAGGACGAGGCAGAGCTAATTTTAACTCTGGATAAAGAGGTAAAGGAAAACCACTAACTCCGAAAACTTTCGCTCCTTTGTGTTCTGTAATTCCACCTTCCGGGGCAAATACTAAGACTTGATTTCCATCCCGTTGGAGATGATCAACAGTGTGACGTAGACGGGTAACAATCCCATCAACCTTGGGTAAAAAAGTTTCGGTGAATAGGGCAATTCTCATAAACAACTAGAACGCTGGAGGCAGAGGAGATGAGGGTGATGGGGGTGATGCTTACAGGTGTAAGTTTTTTAGTTGCCCTCACGATCAATTAAAAAACCTACCCTTGTGAGCATGGGGATGATGGGGGTGAATTAATTTATTTCCAATCCCTAGTCCCCAATCCCCAGTCACAAGTTATTTTCTATGCCAAGAGACTGTAGGTAGAATTTGGTTATTATCAACCCGCTTCTGATACTTGACAGCAAAGTTTAACAGTGAATCAAGTAAAGAATCTGAAAGATAGTGAGGTTCTAAACCTAAATCTAACAGTTTGCTGTTTTTAGCATGGAAATAGTGTTCTTCTTTTTCAATTCTGGGGTTATCAATGTTGTTGATATCTATATTTAGACCCATTGCGTGACCAGCTTTTTTGACCATTATTCCCAAGTCACCAACGCTGAATAATTCGGTAAATTGGTTAAAGACGCGGAATTCTCCTGGTTTGGCTGGGTTTGTGATCGCTAATTCAATACATCGCACCGTATCCCGAATATCCAAAAAGCCGCGAGTTTGTCCACCTTTACCGTAGATAGTGAGGGGATGTCCTACGGCAGCTTGAATGCAGAAACGGTTTAATGCTGTACCAAATACACCATCATAATCAAGGCGGTTAATCAATAGTTCGTCCATCCCGGTTTCTTCGGTGAGAACGCCATAAACTATACCTTGATTTAAATCTGTTGCCCGTAAACCCCAAATCCGGCAAGCAAAGTGAATATTATGACTATCGTGAACTTTGCTTAAGTGATACATTGATCCGGGCTGTTTAGGATAAGGTAATGTATCCTGACGCCCGTTGTGTTCAATGGTGATATAACCTTCTTCAATGTCAATATTGGGTGTACCATACTCACCCATTGTTCCCAATTTCACCAAATGACAATCTGGGAAATCTTCTCTCATGATGTACAGCAAGTTCAAAGTACCAACGACGTTGTTAACCTGAGTGAGTACCGCGTGTTCACGGTCAATCATGGAAAAGGGTGCTGAACGCTGTTCACCAAAATGTACTATGGCATCTGGCTGAAATTGGTGCAAAGCTTTGTGCAGAAAACTGTAATTGGTAATATCGCCGATAAACAGGTCGATAGATTTACCAGTTAAATCTTGCCATCGCTGGAGACGTTGCTGAATTGGTGCAATTGGGGTTAGAGTCTCAACACCGAGTTCATTATCCCAGTGCCGGCGCACCAAACTGTCTAAAATTCCAACTTCATAACCTCGATTAGAAAGGTAGAGTGCAGTTGCCCAACCGCAATACCCATCGCCACCAATAACCAGGACTTTCATTTTTACCAGTTTTTACTCGCTGATAGCTAAATCTATCAGGTTTCTGTCCCCTCTCGCTCATTAATTCTGGTCAATTGAGGCAGAAGGCAGGAGGTAAAAGGCAGGAGTTTTTTTAATTTTTAATTTTTAATTTTTAATTTTCAATTGATTTTATACTGCTGGGCAATGTAATAAAACAAACGATAGTATTCTTTAAATTCCTTGCTGTTGCTTTCTCCCCGCCAATAATATTTCACCTGACCTTGAGTTATGGTCAGTGTCATAGAAGTGGTTTGTTGACTAACGTCTAGAGACAGCACTCCAAAAACTCCCTCAGCAGTTTGAAAATTCTGTGTCTGCTGTCTTGAGTATTCTTCTTGAAGACTAACTCCTAAGTGCTTACTAGCCCACGCCCGCATCTCTACATTATTCCTGTTATTTGGTGTAACAAAGGCAATACCATCGTTATTATCAGAATTTCCTGAAGAATTCCAATTGCTGGGATAGGGAAACTCAAAACTATAGTGCGTGTTGCTGTAGGTTTTCCAGCTAACTTCGGATGGATAAATATTGTTGATAGTACACCCAGACAGAATCATTGCCGTGCCAATAGTGCCAATACTGGAGACTGCACCCGCTATTACTCGCATCCATCTGCGAGTTTTTAACACAGCAATATACATAAATCACACCCTTTACCCTACTTTACTTTCAGTATATTTTGATTGGGTTTGCAACTCAGATTTTCATTGGGCATTGGGTATTGGAAATTATTTTCTTATCCTCCTGACTCCTAACTCCTGACTTAATATAAAGATATATAACAGAATAGCCGTCAAAACGTCTTCCTGTCTTGACAAGGAAAAAACGAGGCGATAAAGTGGGACACATACCCGGGTAAGACCGTTAATAAGTTATATGCAAACTAAGCAAAAAGTAACATTGTATTTATCGCCGGAATTGCATAGAAGGCTGAAGATTCGTTCCGCAGTTGACTCTGAACCGATGTCAGAGCTAGCAGAACGCGCTCTTAATTTTTACCTCACTAACTCAGAATTAGTAGAAGAGTTTGAAGAGTCTTCTTATGGCAGTTATGGCAGAACACACAGGGTATATTCCTGTCCAATTTGTGAAGGTTCGCTAATTTTACGAGATGGTGAATTAGTAACTTTGGGCAATCAACCAGGAATAATTAGTCAAGATCATCTACCCATTGATGAAATTGAACAAGATCAAACCCATCCCAAGGGTGAGGAAGAATTAGTCCCCTGCTAGTTAGGAATTAGGAATTATGAATGGAATGGATAAGTTCATAGTTTGTCTTTAATTAACGGCGATGATTGTACTGACTGTCTCTATAAGGTCTCAAGTAGGTCGATAGTATGAAAGAAGAGCTCAATATTCTCATTCAAGCTCAATACCCTTTAATCTACCTTGTGACCTCCGAGGAAGAACGGGCAGAGCAAGCAATCCATACAATCGCTCAATTGTTAAAGCCTCAGCGACGAGTTTACGTTTGGACAGTAACTCACGGCATTGTGGAGTACGGTCAACCCAGGAATGTCACTCAGCATAATACCGTTTCGCCAGAGGCGGCGATTGAGTGGATAATTCGGCAGAAAGAACCCGGTATATTTATTCTTAAAGATTTACATCCTTTTATTGATGCTCCGGCAACAACGAGATCGCTTCGGGATGCGATCGCTAGTTTTAAGGGAATGCAAAAGAACATCATTTTGATGTCTCCCATGCAGCAAGTACCAATAGAACTAGAAAAAGAAGTTGTTGTCATCGACTTCCAACTGCCGGATATGTCAGAGTTAAATAAAGTTTTAACTCAGCATCAAGAGCAGCATCGTGGTCGCAGGTTAACAACTGAGGCCAGAGAAAAGCTTCTTAGAGCAGCTTTAGGTTTAACTAAAGATGAAGCTGAGAAAGTATATCGTAAGGCTCAGGTGACAACTGGACGCTTAACGGAAGATGAAGTAGATATAGTTTTATCTGAGAAAAAGCAACTCATCCGCCGTAACGGTATTCTAGAGTACATCGAAGAAGATGAAACTATTGAAGCAGTTGGCGGTTTGGAAGAGTTGAAAAAGTGGCTAAAACAACGCTCTAACGCCTTTACAGAAAGAGCGAGAGAGTATGGTTTGCCCCAGCCTAAAGGGATGTTAATTCTTGGTGTTCCTGGTTGTGGTAAGTCACTAATTGCCAAAACTACTTCCCGTCTGTGGGGTTTACCAATCTTGCGGTTAGATATGGGGCGTGTTTACGACGGCTCAATGGTGGGTCGGAGTGAAGCAAACTTGCGGAACGCTCTCAAAACAGCAGAATCAATTTCCCCAACGATTCTGTTTATCGACGAATTGGATAAATCCTTCGCTGGTAGTGCAGGTTCTGGTGATTCTGATGGGGGGACATCAAGCAGAATTTTTGGTTCTTTTCTCACCTGGATGCAAGAAAAGAAATCTCCAGTATTTGTAATGGCGACTGCTAATCGGGTAGAACGCCTACCTGGGGAGTTTTTGAGAAAAGGTCGCTTTGATGAAATTTTCTTTGTAGATCTGCCCACACCTGAAGAACGTCAGGATATCTTCAACATTCACCTGACCAAACGCCGTGAAGATATTGCTAGATTTGATCTGGAACAACTAGCAAAAATGTCTGATGGTTTTTCTGGGGCAGAAATTGAACAAGCGATAGTGGCGGCGATGTATGAAGCTTTCGCCCAAGATCGGGAGTTTACCCAACTAGATATTATTGCTGCATTGAAGTCTACTTTGCCGCTGTCACGAACAATGCAAGAACAGGTCACAGCTTTAAGAGACTGGGCCAGACAGCGTGCCAGACCCGCAGCATCCTCTGTCGCTGAATATCAGCGCATGGAGTTCTAAAAGCTTTCCTCTGTATGCCAGAGGGGAAAGGTTAGCCAGAAGGCTAACAGATCACGAAAAAAGCCGCTTCCCAATTATTGCGGCTTCGCTGAAAAAGAAACTGTTGTTGTTTTTCTCATCAATCTTCTCATTGGAGGAAACCCAAATGTCTCACTTTAGCACTCTGCGTACCAAAATCACCGATGCCGAAATCCTCAAAGCTTCTTTGCGCGACCTGGGTATCAGCGTAAAGACTGAAGCTGATGTTCGTGGTTATAACGGTCAGCGTGTACGTTCCGACATCGTTGCTGTATTGGAAGGCGAGTACGATTTAGGTTGGTCTCGCAATAGCGATGGTTCTTTTGACCTAATCGCTGACCTGTGGGGCGTTGCTAAGAAGCACAACCAAACCGAGTTAATTAACTCTATTAACCAAAAATACGCCGTTAACAAGACTTTGGCTGAAGTAAAACAGCGCGGCCTGCAAAATGCCAACGTTAAGTTGGTATTGCAATAACAATTTCTCTGTGCGTTCCCAAAGCTGAACGGGTTAACCAAGCATTAGCGGTTAGCCCGGTTTTTTTTGGGTAAATTTCCCACTAGGATCGATACAACAAAAAAGTTGTGTAATAATTACATTATTAGAGGTTGAGACATAATAGTTAACAAAACAAGGATAAGTAAGAATGATCCCAAAGTTTGATCAAAATCGGAATTTACCTGCTGGTATTTATGTTTCCACCTGGGAAGAAATCAAAGATGTTCTAGCTTTTAATGAACACCATCAACAACTTTTGGAAGGTATGAAAAGAGTTAGTGAAATATTAAAATAAGCAGGATTTAATCGAATTTATATTGGTGGTAGTTTTCTGAATAGAACAACCTATGCAAAAGACTTTGATCTCTATGGCATGACAAGGGTGTAGATTTCAGAATATTACAATCTTTTAGATATAAATTTATTTGATGCTGGCAGGAATAAAAGATTAGCATGAAAAAAGACTTATGGAGGTGAAATTTTTCAAGCCTATCTTTACACCAATGATCGTGAACTTTTCTTGAATCCTTTCAAAAAGATAAGAACCTTAATAATAGAGGGATAATTGCAATAGATTTGTAGAACATTAACCAAAGAATATTACCATAGTTAGAGTAATATTCCTAACCAAGATAAAGAGTAAATCAAAAGGTTAAGTATGATCTTAAATTAACGTCAATACATGATTACTAAAGCTCAGATTAGAAAATTTCAATCAGCAATAGGAAATCTGAAAAAAAAGTACCTCCCGAAGATAATGAAAATGAAAAGTTACGATATCAATTGCCGGAAAACTCTTTGTTTCGAGCCTTTTGTTATGAGTTGGTATCCCATGATCGCTATCATGTTTTCCTACCTGTCCAAGGAGACTAGCAGGCAAAAGATTTCCTAATATCTCTACCCAGTTTTGGATATACCGAAATGCAAACCTAAAACCTCAAATGTTGGCATTTTCCCGAAATAGAACAAGCATAGACATACCTCTTATTTTATCTCTAGTTTCGGTTTCCGCCCTCCTCCTTTCTGATTTATACGTATATTTTCACTTTCTATCTCAGCTTGAGGTTTTTTATGCTGCATTTCAGCTTGGGCTAACAAGTCTTGAAACTGATGGTTAGTTATTCCCAGTATTTGTTTTCTACAATGTGGATATTATTGAATATAATTAAGTGGATTTTCCCTTTTGGTAGACGGTCAAAATTCACTTCTAGCATTTTTTTGACACCAAGCTAATTTTCCTGACAGGTCTACTGCATTCTGAAGCTTTAGCAGCGGTAGTAGGGATTGCAGATTATTTAGTTTTACCCACACCGCCAGTAGCAATGGAATTAACTGTTCTCATTGATATAGTTAGACAAGCTGCTATTCCTTCCTGTGGGTACTCCCCATCGGGTACTGTTAACTAAAGTCGATACGCACAGTTAAGGAGCTGGCAAATGAATGAAAATAATTATCCAAATCTACTAATATTTACTCAACAAGTATGCTATACATAAAAAATGAGTAAATTAACTATATCGGAGGCAGCAAACTTAAAAGGTGTAAGTGGTTACACTCTCAGGAGGTGGGAATTAGAGGGTAAATTAATACCTGAAAGAACTCCTAATGGACACAGACGTTATGATTTGGCTCAATTCTTAGGAGTAAAATCAGCATTATCTTACACGATTGGTTACTGTAGAGTCTCCAGCTATGACCAAAAAGATGATTTAGAACGCCAAAAACAAGTAGTGGAATTATATTGCGCTCAACATGCTTGGCAATTTGAAATCATTGAAGATTTAGGTTCAGGATTGAGTTCCAGTAAAAGAGGATTAAAGAGACTAATTCGCTTAATCACTGAAAGTAAAGTGGAAAGATTAGTTCTTATCCAGAAAGACAGATTATTGAGATTTGGAAGTGAATTAATATTTAGTTTATGTGAAAAATTTGGAACAGAAGTAGTTCTCATTAGTAGTTCTCATTAATCGCACAGAAGATAGTAATTTTGAGGAGGATTTAGCCCAAGATGTCTTAGAAATAATTTTAGAAATAATTACAGTATTTTCTGCTAGACTTTATGGTTCCAGAAGTCATAGAAACAAGAAAATTATTGAGGAGTTAAAAGATATTGCTACTAGGTGTTAAAAACGAGTTAAAGTTAAATCAAAACCAACGAGTTAACATAGTTAAACACTGTGGAGTAGCTCGTCATGTTTGGAATTGGGGATTAGGATTAACTAGATTAACTAAACAAATATTAGACCATAACCAAAAAAAACCTGGCGATAAAATCGAATTTCCCACAGCAATAGATTTACATAAATCGTTAGTAGCATTAGTAAAACCTGAAAATAAATGGTATTATGAACGTTCCAAATCTGCTCCTCAAGAAGCACTAAGAGCATTGAGAAAGTCTGGGGATAGATGTTTCCAAAAAATTTCAGGAGTGCCAAGATTTAAAAAGAAAGGGAAGCATGACAGTTTTACATTAGAAGGAACTGTAACAATCTTACGTAATAACAGAATTCAAGTCCCCAATATTAGGTATATTCAAGACCTACGAAAGATCGCCATAGGTTGAACCGAAATCAGTAACGATAAGTCGTCAAGCGGACAGATTGTTTATTAGTTTTCAGATAGAAGTAGAACCGACAATCTCAAATTTAGATGTATTGTGGGTGTAGATTTGGGTGTGAAGAATCTAGCCACATTATCTACAGGTGAGGTAATTACAGGTGCTAAATCTTATCAAAGATATGAATCTAAATTCAGGAGATTACAATGGTTACATCGTCAGAAAATTATAGGTATTCTAGTTTTTAACACTTTTATTTGTACTTATAAAGCTCATGAAAGAGCCCCCCTTGAGGGTGTCGCAATTACTCAATGGCGAGGAAAAAACGCACGGGAGGCTGCATCTGATTACCGTCGTGTGGTTGATGAATTAATGCATGATTGGAGGAAATAATGGCTAAGAAAAATCTTTCTGATTTACTACAAGAAGAAGCACAAAAATTTACACCCCAGGTGGGAGAAACAGCAATTGAAGTAACTGCACAAGCAGTTGTAGAAGAACATTCTTCTACTACGGAAGATTCTACACCCACTGCTAATAGGCGCACAACTCCGACTAAAGCAGATTTGGAAGTCACAATTAAAGACTTGACGACGACTCTGGAAAAATCACAGAAAAAAGAAGTTTCTCTCAGGGAGCAAATTAGTGATTTAAAAGCAGATTTGTCTACACAGAATGCTTTGGTGGAACGGTTGACTACAGAACTACATGAAACTAAGAAAACAGCTTTGCAATTAGCCGAGTCTAATTCCCAATTAATAGCAGAAATTGAAGTGTTGAAGAAATCTCAAGAACCAGTTAAGGAACCAGTTAAAGAACCAGTTAAACAAATCTCCAAATCTTTGTCCATTAACCCTAAAAAGTCATACAGATCACCTGAAAGACTCCAGGAACTTCCCAATCAAGCCAATGATGATTTTGCCAATAACACTTGGTTGTACGATTAAAATCTAACCTCAAAAATCTAAAATATGTTGGGCTGTGATTTCTGGTTGTTCCAAGTGGGGGATATGACCAGAATCTTTAATCCAAATCTGTTGACTTTGGGGAATTGCTTTTTTAAACTTTTGAGCATCCCCGGTTCCTAAAATTTTATCTGTATCGCCCCACAAAATCAGCGTTGGTTGTCGAATTTGTGCAAGCTGGTTAAATTCAAAAGCACTGTAACCGCCACTTTTAGTAAAAGCAATCAACGCCTGATTCCAATTAGGCATTTTTAGGTGTAAGTCTCCACAACGTAAGGCATCACTGGAGATCAGACTTGGGTTTTTATACGCAGTACGACAAATGCGATTGCGCACTTGGGGATTTCGCAAAAACTCAGCCGCTAAAGAATATAAGGGCGCAAACGTTAATTTGCTCAAAGCCGAACCGCCCTTTAAACCAGCACTGTCTATTAACACCAGTTTCTGTATCACTTGTGGGTAAGTCAGCGCGAAATCAATGGCCGCTGCACCCCCCATAGAAGCACCAACTAAAATTACAGGTTGGTTAATCAGGGTTTTCCAAAAAAAATATAGATGAGTTTTAATAGCCACCGGGCTGTAAGCAATATCCGGCTGTCTATCTGTAAAGCCAAAACCCAATAAATCCATAGCCCACGTTTCGTTCTTCCTGGCCAACAACGGTAACAACCGTCTAAATTCCAAAATAGAACTATCAAAACCGTGAACTAATAAAATCGGTATACCTCCACTACCTTGATGTACATAAGTAGTAGTAATGGGTTCAGGACTTAAAGGAGTTGCGATCGCCTGACTTTGGATACTTTGAGCCAAAGCGATAGAAGTCGGTTCACTCAGTTGCCCAACTACGGCAGGTAAGAAACTTGGAAACATAAACATCAGTTTACCTGACAACTAACCACTGAGAATCAAAAAAGAAAATTTTCCCAAACGTCATAATCCGGACCAAAGCCTCGTACAATAAATATCACTTATTGCGGATTCAGGAGAGTCAAGCCATGCCAGTGGCGGTTGGCGTAATTGAAACTTTAGGTTTTCCCTGTGTACTAGCAGCAGCAGATGCAATGGTGAAATCTGCCGCTGTCACAATCGTATATTATGGCATTGCAGAAAGCGGACGCTTACTAGTCGCTGTCCGAGGACAAGTTGCAGAAGTCAGAACAGCAGTTGCAGCTGGAATCGCTTCTGGAGAAGAAGTTTATGGTGGTCAAGTGATCACTCACTACATAGTTCCCAATCCTCCAGAAAATGTGGAAACCATTCTTCCCATCCACTTCACCTCAAAATCTGAACCTTTCCGCACTTTTTAAGTGAGTTGACTGGCAACGTTAGGAACGCAACTTCCCCAAATTAACTTGTAGCACATAATTTTATTCATAAAGGAGATTAATAGTGTCACTACAGGCAGTTGGATCATTAGAGACAAAGGGTTTTCCCTGTGTACTAGCAGCAGCAGATGCAATGGTAAAAGCTGGACGAGTTACCCTCGTCGGTTACATCAGAGTAGGTAGCGCCCGCTTTACAGTCAATATTCGTGGTGACGTTTCTGAAGTCAAGGCAGCTATGGCTGCTGGTGTCGAAGCCGCAGAAAACGTATATGGTGGCACCTTAGAATCCTGGGTGATTATTCCCCGTCCCCATGAAAATGTTGAAGCAGTTCTTCCTATCGCCTATACAGATGAAGTTCAACAGTATCGAGACTCTGTAGAAAATCCCATTGTTAGATCTTCCAACAGTAGATAGATGAACTGGTGTGGGTGTCTAGGGGTGTACGGGTATAGGTGAAGAATAACCTTTTATCCCTTTGGGGTTATACTAGGGCACGCTGCGCGAACGCTTTAGCGATACCTCAGTCGCAACCTGCGGGAAACCCATCCACCCCAGTGGCGTCCCAAGACCGCGCTGACTCACCTCTTGCTCCCTGAATAGGAACTTACTTACCTTAGTATCGGAAGTGTTAGTTCATGAAAAATTCATACTTTTATTGCGGAAATCGCCCAAAAGGAATTACTTAAACTCAGTGATATCGGTCACATTACACCTACAGGCTATTTATATCAGTATTCTAAATACTAAATACTAATACTGAATTCACAAGGAGCTTTTCCCGTTCACCAAGGTAAATTTTTAACCTTTGTGGATACACTGTATTTCAACTCAAAAATCTCAACCTGTGATTAACTTGATTTCTCAGCTTCACTTGCGAGAGTATTAATACAACAGTTACTCTTTTAGGCAGCTTAAAAAATTCACAAGCAACTTTACTAATGCTTTTGTCTAACAAATACCAATAAATGTAAAGAAATATATCATAAATCTTTAGAAAAGCTTGAAACTTACTATGTAAGTATACGTCTTAACTAGTAATTAATCATTTTTCCCCCATAAATGGGAAATTAAACGACCTTATTGAGATATTCATCCATGATTTGAGTAGAGTGAGACGTATTAGAAAATCATTACACAAATTTCGTGAAGAAGTGGATTGACTATTTATCAGATCAGGGAAAACTAGTAGTTAATAACTATAGGTTGGGATGGGGGTTGTGATGCATACTTTAAAGCAGAGCTTCGACGAACGCAATCTCACTATGGGAAATGATGCGGCAAAACTGGCGCAATACTGGCAACACCGACTCGCAGCGGAATGTCCAGAACAAAGTGAGGCGATTAGACAAAGTATTATGCTTTGGTTGTTGGGGGCAGACTTACAACGATTTGAGCTACTCAACTCAAAAGAATTGGAAATTGCCAAACAAGCAATGGAATATCGCTGGCGGATCTTACAGCAGCGATACTTAGGTATGGGGCGAGAACGCGCTTATCGTAACCTACTCAGTCGATTGGGTAGTGTAATGACCCTGAGAAATAAAATTCAGACGTGGGTTGGTCTCAGTCGCGATCGCCAACGCAGTGTCATGGACGTATTACAAGAAGTCCTCCAAGAACTGCTGCAAAGTGACTCATATATGCAGCAGGAAATATCCACCATCGCGGAGATTACCACGGATAGAAGATTGCAGGACATTTTACTTTTCGCCACCATAGAAGAATATTGTTTGCGTCCAGTCCGTAACCAACCCCTGTTAGTGTATCGCTTTGTGAATTATCTACGCCGCATTCAGCGTGGTGGATTAACCCAAGTTCCTACTAACGACTTAATCAGACTTGTTTCTGACGAAGTGCTTACAGAAGATACAGACAATCCACTCAACCTAGTAGATAATCAAGCGATCGCTCAATATCAAGAAGCACAAAAACTAGAAGAACAACAATCACTACGTCAAGCTGTATATGAAGAATTTGAGCAATACTTACTGCAAAACTTAGGTCAACAGGCAGTAGACTGGCTGCAATTATATCTCCAAGGCAAAACTCAAGAAGAAATTGCCAAAAGATTGAATAAGCCCATTAAAGAAGTATACCGACTCAGAGAAAAAATCAGCTATCATGCTGTGCGTGTTTTTGCTATTAAAGGCAAGCCAGAACTTGTTGATAACTGGCTCTCCATTTCCTTACCAGAACACAACTTAGGTCTAACACAACATCAATGGCAACAAATGGAGGAAAAATTAACTTCTCTGGGCAAACAGATCCTCAATCTATTGAAAAAAGGTGACTCCATAGAAGCCATAGCCCAAAATTTACAACTCAAAACCCATCAGGTCTTAGGCGAATGGACAAAAATCTATCTTGCCGCCCAAACCTTAAGAACTCAACAATAACTGAATTTTGGATTGCAAGATTCCAAGCTCAAAGTTATATCTGATGGAAGTTAGGCATTGGGCATTGGGCATTGAAATTTTCCCCTCTACTCCCCTATACCCTTACACTCTTACACCCATAACCCAGTCTCCTTGCACCAGTAACTTATGCCATATTAAGATATGGTAAGTATTAACTAATTGACACACTTAGTTTTCCGCTATTGACTTAATTCCTTGTGAATATTTCATGCAAACCGAGGTTTTTAGCGATCTTTTCCCCTTGTTGAGTACAGCCAATCCCCAGACTTTAGAATGGCTACTCAACATAGCTGTTGAACACGAGTACCCCTCTGGACGAGCAGTTTTAATGGAAGATGCTTGGGGTAACGCAGTTTATTTCTTGATTTCTGGTTGGGTGAAAGTCCGGCGTACCAATGGCTATAATTCTGTGACAATAGCAATTTTGGGTCGGGGCGATTTCTTTGGTGAAATGGCAGTTTTAGATGAATCCCCACGTTCAACTGATGTTGTTGCCCTTTCTCCAGTTAAATTGTTGACTGTCTCAAGAGAACGTTTTGTCCAAATCTTGTTTAAAGATCCACAGTTACATCACCGAATGCTGCAATTGATGGTGCGACGAGTAAGGCAAATAAATATGCGCTTACAAATGCGGTCTTCACCACCAGCGGTTAAACTCGCTCATACTTTAGTTAGCCTGAATGATAACTATGGTCAGGAGTCAGATCAAGGCAATGAAATTTATTATATCCCTTTTAAAGATTTGGCAGAAGTAGCCGAAATCAGCTTAGATGAAACTATCAAAATTATGGAAAAACTTGATGAAAGAGGATGGATCAAATGTGATCCTACTAGCCAGTCTATTTATGTAATTAACTTCAAACAGCTTGAAAACTTGGCTAATAAGTTCTAATCAGTACTGACTGTAGATGTAGCATAAGTTAATAGGATATTGACTATTGACTATTATCTATAAAGTCTTGACCATTAACTAATAACTCTAGACTTGGCACACAAGATGATTGAACTAATAGCAGTTAGTTTGAAAACTCAAGTTCAGGAAATTGAACCAGCAATTCATTACTGGGTAGCAATGCCCCAACCAGAAAATCATCTGTTTGAGGTGACTTTACATCTTGTAGGCTACCCATTACCAATTCTTGATTTGAAAATGCCAGTATGGACACCAGGGTCTTACTTGGTGCGAGAATACGCCAAGAATTTACAAGATTTTGCTGCCTTTGCTGGGTCTAAACCTTTAAATTGGCGAAAAATTAGTAAAAACCACTGGCAAATCGAAAAGGCAGATGTTTCTGAAGTAGTTCTGCGTTACCGCATCTTTGCCAATGAGTTGTCAGTACGCACAAATCATTTGGATGCTACCCATGGTTATTTTAACGGTGCGGCCCTATTTTTACGAATTCCTGGTTGGGAAGAACAAGCAATTCATATTACTATTGTCCCACCACACCCTGAATGGCAAATAACGACAGGTTTATCATCAATTACTGGAGAAACTAATACTTTTTTAGCTGCGGATTTTGATACTCTTGTTGATACTCCTTTTGAGATTGGTAAGCATCAATTGTTTTATTTTGAGGTATTGGGAAAACCTCATGAGTTAGCAATCTGGGGACAGGGAAACTGTAAACCCCAAAAGATGTTAGAGGACTTTAAGAGAATTATTGAATATGAAGCACAAATGTTTGGCGATTTGCCATATCAAAAGTATGTGTTTCTGCTGCATTTATTCAACCAAGCTTATGGTGGATTAGAACATAAAAATTCCTGTTCATTACTTTATCATCGCTTTGGATTTCGTCTGAAAGATAAATACGAACGTTTTATTCAATTAGTGGCGCATGAATTTTTTCATTTGTGGAATGTGAAGCGAATTCGCCCCAAAGATTTCGAGGTTTTTAATTATGATCAAGAGAACTATACACAGTCTCTTTGGTTTTGTGAGGGAACCACAAGTTACTATGATTTGATAATTCCTTTCCGGGCAGGAATTTATGATATAAAATCTTACTTTCATCATTTAGATCAAGAAATTACCAAATATCAATTAACACCAGGAAGAAACGTACAAAATCTTTCTGAGTCGAGTCTTGATGCTTGGATTAAACTTTATCGTCCAGATGCTAATAGTGGTAATTCCCAAATTTCTTACTATTTGAAGGGCGAAATGGTATCGCTATTGCTCGACTTATTGATTCGTTCTCGTCATCATAATCAGCTGTCTCTTGATGATGTTATGCTGAAAATGTGGGAACAATTTGGTAAGGCTGAAATTGGTTATACTCCAGAACAATTACAAGAAGTAATTGAATCTGTGGCTGGAATGGATTTATCGGATTTCTTTAAAAGCTACATTCATGGACTAGATGATTTACCTTTTAATGATTATTTAGAACCTTTTGGGTTGCAATTGGTAGAAGAATGTGAACAAGAACCTTATTTGGGTGTGAAAATAAAAACTGAATATGGACGAGAAATAATTAAGTTTGTGGAAATGGGTTCCCCTGCAAACATTGTGGGAATTGATGCTGGTGATGAGTTATTGGCAATTGATGGAATTAAGGTAGGAACAAGCCAATTGAATGATCGTTTGCACGATTACCAACCTTACGATACTATCCAAATCACGGTTTTCCATCAAGATCAATTGCGTAACTATTCTGTGAGTTTAGGAAAAGAACATCCGACTAAATATCAGTTGCAGCCAGTAAATAATCCTAATACTACTCAGCAAGAAAATTTTTCCGGTTGGTTAGGTGTAGGTGTGCAGTTGTAGAGTTCTTGATAAAAATTCGTAAGCATTCAGCTAGGTAGAAATTGAGGATCATGGGTGTTACAGGGTTAGTATTGGGCTGGTATCATACCATAATCTACCAAGTAAAGTATATAAATAAGAAAATGCTGATATTATTAGCAAATTTTTACATCTCCAAAATTAAAATTTATCCCATTCTAAAATTCTATCTAGAATGGGGTAAATAAAACGTAAGCATTCAGCTAATGCCTAACGGCACGCTACGCGAACAGCTATCAGTAATTAGCCTTTTGAGGCTAACGCCAGAAATACCTAAGTAGGTGGGCGGAAAAATTGATAACTATTTCATGTTCATGGCGAATGCAGCAAAGGCGAATTAAGCAATCCCAAGGTTTTCAAGTAATTTACATTTCGTTACATACTTATGTTGATTTGTGTCTACCTACTTATTTGATAAGTAACCAATTTCTCAAACATTCTGACTACTGACTCCTGAATTCTTACAATAAAACTAGAAACAATAACTTTTTAGTTATTTATTTTGACTTTTTAAAACACCTGGTTCATGCTGTATGGCTAGAACATCTAAAATATCAGTTTGGGAACAATATTTTAAATCTTCTAAACATTGCAGGCGTAATAATCGCCTACCATGACTAGCTTGGTGGAATAATCCCAATAAGTCATTTTGCCACTGAGAATAAAGTGCGATTGCACTCGCAACTTCATCATTACCAGCTAATTCTTCGAGGGAAGAGTTAGTTTGTTGCCAAATACTATGAGCGATCGCACCAGCACAAACGGTATCTTCTAAAGAAAAACTGCCTTCCCAGCCAGAACCAACAATCCAGACTGTTTTTGGTTGTTTTTCTAGGAGAAACCCCACCACCGCAGCTCGATTAATTAAAGCAGCTGCGAGGACGATAGGGGCATCTTGTATCCGTTGTAAGGCACGAGTACCATTGGTGGTACTAATAAATAAGCGCCTCCCCTCTACCAGTTCTGCGGTGCAATCTAGGGGAGAATTCCCTAATTCAAAGCCAGCGACCTTAGCACCACCTCGTTCTCCAGCCCGTAATCGTTTTTCAGCCGGCCATTTTTCGCTAACTTCCATTAGTAGGTCTAAATCACTGAAGACTTGTACCGCCTCGCCTCCAGCCGCTAAAACTGTCGCCATTGTGCTAGTGGCTCGCAAGACATCGACGGCGATCGCGCATTCTGGCGCTTCATCAGTTGGGGTTAATTCTGGAGTATGATATACAAATATCTTCACGGGCTAGATATACCTGCTCTATACTACTGCGGTTATATTCTACACTACTGCGGTTATATTCTACCTACTTCATGTCACCAACTAACAGTACAAAACTCTATCTCTTAACTAATACATAAATACTAAAAAAGTATAGAAAGCTGACTAAGCAAGGTTTTAAGCTTTGTATAATTTCTTCTAATCGAAAAGATAGAAAAAACCGGATCGATTTTCAAGCTCGTGTTTTTGCGATAGCTACCCTCGCCGCAGGCATCGTCCCAAACTCTCTATCTCTTCAATCAAATTCTCAAAATCCAAATCCTCAATATCCCTATTCCATAAGTTGTTAGACGATATCTTCAATCCAGAGTAAATGGTCTTGCTTATATAAAGATACTGCAATATGTTTCTGTGTGATTGCTTTGTGTCCTTTGATTGAGCTAATGTAACCCACATTCCGCACTTCACTTTGTAGTACATATATATGTACTGAAAATCACAAATGGCTACGTAGTAAGCACATAATTTAAATAGTAAACAGATAGACAATATGTAAGGATCCAGGTGGTGGGGTATTGACAATAAATTCAGGATAAAAGATGAGAAAATGGATGTAAATGAGCCTGAATTAAATAAAAATACCCAAAAATATGAATTACCAAAAAGAAGAGTTTGAGAGTAAGAACTTGGAACACTTGGGAATAATAGATGAGATAGGAATTGTAGAAAAAATCAATGAGATATTCTTAATAGATAGTAGAGAGAAAGTGAATACAGGAGAAATAGTCAAAGCAATCATTCTGAATGGACTAGGTTCTGTATGGAGAGCATTATATTTATTTCCTCAATTTTTTGAGGAAAAAGCTATAGAACATTTACTAGGAGCGGGAATTGGAGCAGAAGATTTAAATGATGATAAAATAGGGAGAGTAATGGATAAGCTATGCAAATATGGATTAACTAAATTATTCCTAATAATTGCCTTATAAGTAGTAAAAAAATAATGATGATAAAATAGGGAGAGTAATGGATAAGCTATGCAAATATGGATTAACTAAATTATTCCTAATAATTGCCTTATAAGTAGTAAAATAAGTAGTAAAAAAATATGGAGTAGTAACTAAATATTCCCATTTAGATTCAACCTCATTGCATTTGCATGGAGAGTATAATAATTACCTAGATCATCTATGACAAGAATTATTGGATATTTCAGAGCCAGTGCGTTGGGGGGGTTCCCCGACTTGAAGCAACTGGCGTATATTTTCAAGGAATTCATTTTCCGATTACACAAGGAGTTCATAGGATTATTAACTTGAGAGAGGAACGTTGTCGAATTTTCCAAAATTTTGTATCCCATGAATACATCGGGGAAGAAGTTATTCAGGCATCTATGAGCAATCAAAAGGGTTGAGAGCAGATTTTTCGTAAAAAATAGTCGCCAAACAGGGAATATTCCCAACCTTACAAATGGGGTCACGAATATATTCAAAAAAGCTAATTCCCAACTTACGAGTAGTAGCAACAAGAGACATAAAAGTATCCCAAGGCTGAGTCCCTTCGAGAGTCTGAGTAGCATAACTAATATTGCGTCCCTGCACCATAGTTCTAGCAGCTAACTCAGCTGGGTTATTGTGCAAAGGCAATTCAGGATCCTCTAAAACATAAAGCAACTCAGAAATTTTGAGCAGAGTTAATCGTTTTCGCTCATCCAATTGTTGATAACCACTGTCAGTGTCGAACAACTTCCAAAACTTATACCGGAGTTTATCTGCCGTTTGCTGACTGGGAGAATCTTGATAAGCGAGTAAGTCTCGGTAGTAATTCCATAAATCATCCAGGAATTTATCTAAAACCTTTTGGTGACAAGCAATAAACGGACTTAACTTCTTATAATGTCTTCCTTCATGTACCCAAAACAAAGCGATATTATCAGTCAGTAACTTGAATTGAGCAGCATCATCACAGACCAGAGTTTGCACCACTGGCCAATCAGTTAGTTTGTTAATGATAGAAAGCAATAGCTGCTGCTTCCATCATCCGAGTCCGTTGTTGTGAACCCAGTTTAGGCAGATGTGTATCCAGTAGGGTATGAAA
>CAKZGI010000291.1 GCA_936914905.1 uncultured Trichormus sp.
TATTCCCAACCCTGATTCTTTCCTTGGCTCTGTCCTAATCTTAACACTATGGAAAAACAGACACAGACTCCTTTGTAAATTTTAGGACGTCTCTATTATGGTTTGAGGAACGATGCTCAAATTTTTCACAATATCCTGTAAAATCTTTTAGCAGCTAATTCTTAGGTGAAAAGCTTTGTTAGCAGCTTTACTTTACGGACAGGAAGATTTACGCCTAGAGCAAGTCCCTGAGCCAACTCCAAGCGATGGAGAAGTGGTGATTCAAGTCGGGGTGGCTACCACTTGCGGTACAGATTTGAAGGTTTGGCGGCGTGGTGGTCATCCAAAAATGTTGACTCCCCCTACCTTGTTTGGCCATGAAGCCGCAGGAACAATTGTCGCTGTCGGTGCTGGTGTGACTAATTGCCACGTGGGCGATGGGCTACACCCCACCATAGGCGATCGCATTGTCGCTAATAATTCAGCACCATGCATGGAATGTTTTTTTTGTCAACGTCAAGAATATTCTCTCTGTCCAAATTTGATATGGAATAATGGCACTTTTGCGGAATATCTCAAAATTCCTGCACCGATTGTGCACCATAATATGTTGCCGATTCCCGAGCACCTACCGTTTGCTTTGGCAGCGATGACAGAACCTTTAGCCTGTGTTTTACATGGTATGGGGCGTTTTCATGTCAAACCTAAAGATCGGGTAATTGTGCTGGGAGATGGGGCAATTGGCTTAATGTTTGTGGCGGTTTTAGCGGCGGAAACCAAAGCTGAGGTATTGCTATGGGGAGGTAATGACCAACGGTTAGAAATTGCCAAAAAATTGGGTGCGGCACAGGTTTTCAATTATCATAAAGTTCCTGATATTCCCGGTGTGGTTAAGGAGTTAACTGAAGGGTGGGGTGCAGATGTAGTGATAGAGGCTACTGGCGTTCCTAGTGTGTGGGAAACAGCGATCGCTTGCGCCCGTCCTGGTGCAACTGTAAGTTTATTTGGTGGCTGTCCCAAAGATACAACAATTACGGTAAATACCGAACAGCTACATTATAGTGAATTAACTCTCAAAGGCATATTTCACAATACACCTGAATATGTAAGACTGGCATTGTTACTGATAGCCAGCAGGAAAATTCCTTTTGAGTTACTAATTAGTGAACATCGTCCATTAACAGATTTAGAACAAGTATTTGCTGATATGAAAGCCCGTAAAGTAATTAAAGTAGCAATGTTGCCCTGTTAGTGATCAATATTTTAGAGGATGTTTGTAAAATATCAAGTAGTATAGAGCAACACTTTCACAATCCAAAATCCAAAATAATTACCTACCAATGGGCAATTGTGATGTCATTACTAAATAGGAAAATGCTAAGAAAATCTTTACTTAACTTTTTAATTTTGCCTTTTTCCCTAATTTCTTCGTTATCAGGGCAAATACTCTTAAATTCCTCCGCCCAGGCTTTACCAGGAGAAAGCACAGAGGAAGTAACGACCTGGATTCAAGGCCATCCTACCCTTCGTCCTAGAAGCGGGGAAAAATTATTTGTCAGTAAAAACGATACAGCTGCCCAAAGATTCACTTTTCAAGCATCAGTATTGCCTCCAGGTAAGGTAACTTTTACCAAAGACCGCAGCACAATACGCGCTGAACGCCTCAATATGTATGATGGTGTTAATGGTGTTACCGTTGGGCGTCTTCACGAATCTTTGCGGGTAATTTATGGTTTGGATATTTATCAAGACTATAATCGAGCTCTGGTAGTTTACAACTATCCTAATCAGAGTACAATTAATCAAGCTCGTCTAGCAAAAACGCCGATTCGGGAAGCATTGAAGGGAGAGTTACGAGTAGGGGATCGGTACGCCTATTGGATAGAAATTGCTAAACCCAGAGACGGTAAAGCTTTGAATGGGCAAATTACAGTTTTTCTTAAATCTGACCTGGATAAATTAGAAGCAGAACTGAGAACCCGTTAGCTTAACTAAGGATGTAGGTTTTTGAATTTTCTTGGAAGTAGCCTCCTGGAGGCAGTATTTTGAATCATCCTTCATCCTTGATCTTACTTCCCAGAGTTAAAGTTTGCCATTTGCCGCAAAAAATACTTTCAGCAGCTAAGGAAATACGTTGCAAATCTTCCTGCAAGAGTGGCGGCCAGTCAACACCAGCTTTGCGTCCCACCGCAAATAACTGTAAACCTCTAATACCTAATTTATATAAAGCAAAAGCGAGTTCTTTATCCAAACCAGGAGAATCTTTTAAAGCTTCAAATACCACCTTTAACGCTAACAAAATTGAGGTAACTTGACCAGGTACTGGTGGTTTTCCTTGTTTAAGATGATTTAACAAGGCATCTGAGTTTTCCTCGTTTGTTGTTTGGTCTATGAGTAGTTTTCGCGCTATTTCGTAGTTCATACAGGGAATGGGGAATAGGAGCAGAGAGCAGGGGCAATACGGTTCAGTTAAGGAAAATTATCTGTTTAGTCAGGGGAAGTAGAGGGAGAGAAAGAGGCTTATCTAAACCATATTGGGAGCAAAGGGAAGAATGACGAATTAACTAGGTGGGTGTTAAAAATTGTCGTTATGACAAGGCAAGAAGTAATAGGGAAGAGGTTTTGATCAATTTTACTTTTAGTTACATACTACTCTCTGAGAAGCTGCTGCGGGTCTACGGTTTTTTGTGCCTTCCTACTTATTGCAATTACCAATTAATTAGACCTCTTGCAGAATTAATTCTATATTATACTGGGGATAGTGGGGGGTTGTCTTTGTTTTAGCCAAAAGTTAGAGTTACACGGTTATGTTTGAATTAGCGAGTGCAAATAACACCAAAAATACATAAAATCTAAAACTCCCTATCATACCACAGAAACTATTTTGCAAGAGGTCTATTATCTTCTTCGTTATTTCAAATCTAGCAACCCTTCTTCTTTTAATTTAGGATTAAAACGAATTTGAGTTTTTAAACCCCGTGTTTTTAATACCTCTAAAATGTCAGCTTCAACACGCCGGGCTACATTTTTAACAAGTTTCATTTTTACTAAATCATCAATTAAGGGATTCTGATAATTAGTCTTTTCTTCATGTGTCATTAATACCAGACTATTAATAGGAGCAATCCAGTTTTCTTTATTTTTAGCAGTTGCTAAACCAACAGAAGCATTTTCAGATATCCAAGCATTTTTAATATTTTCTAAAAGCGTGCGATTAGGACTTTCAACAGTTTGTACCTTCACCCAATAACATTCATTTGGTTGACGGACTAAATGTTGCTTCAGACTGAGATAAATATCACGAGAATAACCAACAAATTGGAGAATTTTTTCTTGATTAAAAATAGCATAAACTCCTATTTGACCTTGAAATTGTTCTGGTAATTCACCAAGATCATCAATATAAGCAACATATTCTAGACTGGCTAAAGGAGGAGGATTAGTTTCAGTAGTCATAATCGAAATTTAAAATTTACTAAAATTTACTAAAACTTACTAAAATTTGCTATTTGTCTCAGTAATTGATATACCCCTTTGGGGTAAAGGTTGGACTTATGTCATACTGATAGCGTAGCGTGGCCTAAGCCATGCGTAAATTAGTGCAGCGAAGTATCCGGAGATTCTTCACTATCTCTTTCAGAGACGCTACCCAAACGTTCAGAATGACATTGGGTATTTCTTCTTGTGGAGTTCTCTTAGAAGTAAACACTAAGTATACAAATTCAGTTTAAACCAGATTTAAAGTTTAATCTGGTAATAATAGTAGTTTTCTCTATTTCTATTCTTAAAACTCTGTTAAACTTCAAAATTCTTAATTTTGCGATCGTTTCTACAGGACTGAAATGATTACGATCATCCAAGAGGCTAATTTTATGTTTTACTACAATTAAACTAAAAACGGTTAAAAAGTGTCATTTTGAACGTTTGGGTAGCGTCTCTGAAAGAGATAGTGAAGAATCTCCGGATACTTCGCTGCACTAATTTACGCATGGCTTAGGCCACGCTACGCTATCAGTATGACAAGACAGGATCATTTATTTTGTGGTTTACTCTTAGCGTTATCCGCACAGGCCTTAAATTTGGTTGTTACCTCTGTGTCTAACCCCTTCAGAACACCTTCAACATCTGACTTAGTCTTCTGATAAATGCCATCAATATCGGTGGCAAACTTGGAATCAGCCTAGTGGAAAATATTTATTGGTTAGAATCCAACCCCATCTAGAGGATTTTCAGGGATATTTTTGATCAATTTGTCAAAAAAGACCAACTGCTCTCTAAATTGTTCACTCTCGAGTAAATATATTAATTCTTTACCACATGGCAACTTATCTGTAGGTATTTCTTCCAGGCGCTTGTTAATCTGGCCAAATAGTATTTCCAAATTTTCTATACCTAGTTTGATATCAGAATTATCCAATGCTTCTCCATATTGTTTAACCCAATCTTTTAATTAACGTTGGATTAATTTGAGAATTATTGCCGGAAATTTAGTTTTGCTAAAGAACCTAAATGATTTATCAAATACTTCTGTTCCTACATCACCTAATCTAGCAATCATTAATCTTTTGACTTTCTCCAAAATTGCTTGGGTTTGTTTATGCTGATGAGGTTCCAGCATTTGCAATGCTTGATGTCATTGACCAATTTCATCTGGTGTTATTCTGTCTAATAGATGAGATTGTCTTTCCAGAATTTTTCCCGACTGTTGTTGTATTCCTAGTGGTTAACTTGAGTTAACCGTCAATTCTTTTCTATCTTCAGTAGGTGTAACAACTAAAACCTGTTTCTGTTCATCTTATGATTGGGCAATATCTAGAATTAGTTCAATTTGGTTAATTGGTTTTTCTGCCGACACATCCCCAAAAATTACAGACATTATCTCTAGCAGATATTCATCCATCGTTGCTATTTTAGTCTAAACCAAGCGTTTGATAAGTGCAAAACTAGGTCTATCACCTTCTACATCAATACTAGTTTTATAGCGAATCTCACCATCACTAAAATCTATTTCAAAGTTGCCAATAACTATACCAAAATTAGCTCTAGTAATGAACTCAGCTACAGCCATTCATTGAGATTTTGGGGCATTTTGGGGCCAAATTGAAGAGAAAACGAATTTTTCCTCTTCTTCTCTAGCTTCCCCGTAGCAGTTCCATCTGCCATTTTCTCCTTGAAACCCCAGACGCAAGGCTAGTTTTCCTTGAATCTTGGTGAATGGCCAATCTTCTTGGGTAAGAAAGTTAACTATTGCCTGAGAAATTGGTTGTGTTAAAGTGTTGTTTTGGGTTGTTGGTTCTGGGATATCTTGCGTTAATTCTTGGAAGAGGTTGGATATCGCTCCGATAGATTCATTGGCAAATTCTTTAGCAGTAAAGTTCAGACTACCACTGACTAAATCTTTAAAGAAATTGGTGATACTCTCAGATATTTCTTCACTGAAAGGTGTTTCTTTTGAAAGGGTTTTGGGACTAACATAAGACCAAAGTGTCCGGTATCCTGTTTCACCTGATTCTTGTTGCTGTTTGACTGGCCTTAGCTGCACCTATATCAGGGGGTTTGGCTCCCGCTTCCGGCTTCTCTAATGGTTTGGCTTCTTTGGGTGTAATATCACTGGTTTCAGGTACTTCCTTCATTTTCTCGGCAACCGGGCCAGCAGCTTGCACTGTTGCATCTTTAGCATTACTCGATAGGTTTCCCCCAACGGAGTCCAGCAGATTACTATCTTGAAACCCAGATTTCGAACTTCATTTTTTAGTACAAAAACTACTGTAAGAAAATACAAAAAGCTACGTAGTAAATATATACTTTAAATAGTAAAAAAATAGACAATACAATAAAAATTGCCAACGACTTGGAACTCGTAAGTATTGACAATAAATTCAGGATGAAAGAGGAGAAAATGGATGTAAATGAGCCTGAATTAAATAAAAATACCCAAGAATATGAATTACCAAAAAGAGGAGTTTGAGAGTAATAACTTGGATCACTTGGGAAGAATAGCAGGAATAATAATAGTCAAAGCAATCATTCTAAATGGACTAGGTTTTGTATGAAGACTATTCTATTTATTTCCTCAACTTTTTGAGGAAGAAGCTATGGAACATTTATTAGAAATAGGAATTGAGGTGGAAGATTTAAATGATGATAAAATAGGGAGAGTAATGGATAAGCTATACAAATATGGATTAACTAAATTGTTCCTAATAATTGCCTTAGAAGTAGTAAAAAAATATGGAGTAGCAACCAAATATTCCCATTTAGATTCAACCTCATTGCATTTGCATGGAGAGTATAATAATTGCCTAAATAATCTAGGACAAGAATTATTGGATATTTCAGAGCCAGTGCGTTGGGTGGGTTTCCCGACTTGAGGCAACTGGCGTATGTTTTTAAGGTATTCATTTTCTGAATACACAAGGAGTTCATAGGATTCTGAACTTGACAGAGGAACGTTGTCGAATTTTCCAATTCCTACCTACAACTTGTCAAAAGTATTATTTATTTTCCTACTTTTCAAATCTCTAATTCACTATTGCATAGTCTTGTATTTTCATAAGTGATTGAAAAATTCAAATTAAACATTGTTGTCTAACTAGCTTTTTTTACACAATAAGAAAGCTGGAACTTTGACGTGCATAATTTATATTTTCATGGCTACTGGATTTTTAAGAACTATAGTTCTCAATTGCCTGTAAGTGTAGTTTATTTATGCTACCTATTGAAGTACGGAATGTGGGCTATAAAGGTACTTTTATACTTTTAAACTGCTTTACCTCTTCTTTTTGAGTCTGTTCTTCTGGTATTTGGTCTTGTTGGGGGTGAATAGGCTCAGTTTTAGGCTGAACGACAAAGGGATGCGGTGCACACTGATTCGGCGCTGGTGTGTCCCAGGAGTTAAAAGAGCTTTTGGAAGTTCTGTATTGCCCGCTATACATTTACCTAACCCCCGTAGTAGAACTTTTTAGGCGTTGTTGCCAGAAATCACTTCTGATTATTTCTGCTTTCTTTTCACCCAACTTATCTAAAGCCAATAACCACAACCGAGCTACAGCGGGAGCAAGTTGTTAGACTTATTCTTCTGTGTTCCTGACTCAGTTGTTGAATTTCAACAGCTTCAGAGAAAATATTTCAGTCTCGCAACTCGGTATATACCCATAGTTGTATTGGTGTAAAGGTAAAGAACTGAATTTTTGAGTAAATAATCAATAGACCTGTCTATAAAAGCTAAAAAGCTTACTGTAAAGGGATTACAGGAGATATAATTGAGGTAAAATAGCTATCATTACTGAACTGAATGTAAAAATGAGGTTTTGGGGATGAAAATCTCAAAATTATCAGAAATGTTGAGAAACATAGCTTCCTAAAAAGGTAAGTGTGAAATCTGATAATTCAAATATTATGGCTTAGTATAAATGAAGCATTTAGATGTAACCTAACTAATCCACATACCATCTCTATCACCTGACCATAAGGGATGTCGAGCTAGACGAAATCTGTCACTGGCAACTCGAAAAATTTTCACTGTACAAATGAGATGTTCAACAAAAATTCTTCTAGAAGATAATTCCTTATTCTCTTCTTCTTCAGTTTTGAAAAGTTCGGCTTTTCTAGCTTTTCGTAAGCTGTGGTAATAATTTCTTCTCCTATGGTAATTACTAAAAAAAGGCAAAAGATTAAATTCTTTTGCCTTTTAAATTATTGCCGTTTACCTCAATTTAGACTATCGTGGGCAATCGACTTTATTATTCATAGTAATCATCATCTTCTTCCTCGTCATCATCATCATCTACAAGGTCGCTGACCTCATCAGCAATCAAATCATCATCATCCAAAATTGACCTTTCTCCCCGTCTACCACCATAGCTACCATCTCCTAAACTAGGACTATCTAAGCTATAAAGTTTAGCAGTGCGGTCATCCAGCACTATATCCAACGGGTCATCAACCTCATCTAAAACCCCAGTACCCAAATCAGTACCATAGTCCTCAATGGTGCTGGGTTCATCATAGGTGTTGTAACCTGTACCAGCAGGAATCAACCGCCCAATGATCACGTTTTCTTTCAGACCCCGCAGCCAATCAGATTTACCCTCAATGGCTGCTTCCGTCAGTACCCTGGTAGTTTCTTGGAAAGAAGCGGCAGAAATAAAGCTGTCAGTATTCAATGAAGCCTTGGTAATCCCCAACAATACAGGAGTATATTGCGCCTTGGCACCACCAGTAATAGACATAGCCTCATTCACCTGTTCTACTTGGCGCAATTCCACCAACTCACCAGGTAACATGGTCGTATCTCCACCATCGTCAATGCGGACTTTGTTGGTCATCTGCCGCACAATCACCTCAATGTGCTTATCAGCAATGTCAATGCCTTGAGACTGATACACCATCTGTACTTCATTCACCAAAAAGCTCTGTACCTTCTGCAAGGCATGACTAGCACAGGCATAAATACCATCATCAGAACCGAGATTAAAGAAAATTTCCAAAATCTCGTGGGGGTTGCAGGGTCCATCAGTCAGGGGTTGACCAGCCCAAACATGAGCGCCATCAGGAATCATCAGGTTTTGTCCAGGACCAAGAGGATAGTCAGTCACCACACCATTGGATTCGACAACTTTTATGGCATAAGCTTCTCGTGAGATTAATGCTTCATCACCATCACCATACACCACCTTCACTTCCCCAGGACGACGGCACAAAATACAGGCTTCCTTCGGTTTACGAGCTTCCAGCAGTTCCTCAATCCGGGGGAGACCTTGAATAATGTCTCCTGTCTTGGCTCGCTCAAACACCAACAGCACCAAGTTGTCACCCCGTTGTACCAAGTCTCCATCTTCAATTTGCAACACTGCACCAGGACTGACTCGGTAGGGACGACCAACTCGGACAGTTATCAGTGAACTGTTATCAGTTATCAGTGTAGGAGAATTTTCTGCCTCCTGCCTTCTGCCTCCTGCCTCCTGCCTCCTGATTGCTACCACCTGTCCTGATTCTGGTGCAAATACACCAGGGGCAATTTCTGCACCTTCCACTAACAGGTCGCCTTTTTTAACCTTGGGTGCAGCAGTGCTGGAGATGGTGATCATGTCGCTGTCGCGCAGCACTAAACAGCGTCGCACTGCTTCTGTGCCTTTGCGGACACCACGGACTACACCGCCGTCCTTACACAAAATCTGTGTCCGTGCCACCACAGCACCAGGGGCAATGGTTAACCCATCTTCCACTTCCAATGTCGTTTGGGTGCTGCCTTGGGTGGCATCAGCAGTGATATCTCGCCGCACTACTAAAGATTCCAAAATTACTAACTGCAATCTTTGAACCTCAGCATTTTCTGTATCTGGGACTAGTTCAATATCCGCAGCCAGAGGTGAGGCGTTGTGGTCTTGTTCCCCTTCCTGCTCAATTTCCAACACCAGTTGGGTCCGCAGCAGTTCCACTCCTTCTACAGATTTGACCCGTTCGGAATCCTTGTAGGGCAAACGCTGTACTGCTCGCAACTGAATGGAACGACCTGTTTGTTGACTCACTGAAGTCGAAGGCACATCGGGATTGTTGGGTACATCAAATTCAATTACCGGACGGCTTAATAATGCCGGTCCTTCTGGGGACTCTATGTATTGGATATACCTCAGTTCGGTGGCTATTGTGCCTTGGAATTCTTCTCCTGGTTGGACAAAGGTGTTATCCCTGCCCAACACTGCCTCTGGATCATCCACCATCAGCAGTTCACCTGGTTTAATCACCACTTCTCTGAGAATGTCGTTTTTCTGGGTAACTTCAATCACTCCGCTGGTTTGACAGAAAATCTCTCTCACCACCTCTGTCCCAGCTTCCACATACTGCCCATCTTCCACCAACAACAAAGAAATGTCTTTGTTCACTTCGTGGGTTTCTTCAGGAATCCACAGGAGTGTGCCACCAGTGACTACTTCATAGCCTAATTTAGCCTTGCCTTTTTTCTGGACTTCAATGCCAGCAAACTTCAAGAACCCACCGGTAGTGGTGCGATAACGGTCATCAATCAATTCCGCTACCACCTGCCCATTTTGGACCTTCGTCCCTGGTGTAGCCCGGAGGTTGAAAGTCTGGGAAGAAGGTGATAGTGAAGAGGTATCTTCATCCTCATTGATATTTATGGCACCTGTTCCCTGTTCCCTGTTCCCTTCCCCTGTATGAATCAAATAGTGGTTGCGTCCTTGGGAACTCTGGACTGTCACTGTGGCTTGGTCTAAGACTACAGAGGCGGTGATAATTTCAATTTCTCTGGTGGCCTTGCCGGGGATGGCTTCTGGTAGACGCACTACCCCACCATGGACACTAGTTAATTTGGTTTCTGCCAAGACTCCATTAGAAGCGATCGCATCACCGTTATTCACTACCAACTCTGCACCTGGTGGCAAGTTATACACCTCCCCAGACAAGATCCAAATTAATCCCCCTCTGGAAGCAGTAGTGGTGGTGTTGCCTTGACGGTCGGTTTTTTGTTCTGCCACCACATCGGCAAACTGCACTTCCCCAGCCAAGTCGGAGGCCACGTCTTTGACCGCTTTTTCTGTATTGGCTCTGGCGGTTCTACCTCCCAGGGCGACTTCTGCCAACAACTGTGCCGCTTTTACCTGTTGCCCTGGCATAATATACAGGGTTGAACCTTGGGTGATAGAAATTTCTTGGTTTTCCACCCCTGGATTTTTGGCTTCTAATACCAATGTGCCGTTGGTTTCGGCATAGAGGGCATCTTCACCGTGGCGGGTGCGATAGGGACGGGTTTTCAGCTTGCGAGAAATTTTCACTGTCCCGTCAATTTTGGATCTCACCTGTTGGGCAACTTCCCCAGTGAAAACTCCCCCGGTGTGGAAGGTACGCATGGTCAACTGGGTTCCAGGTTCACCAATACTCTGGGCGGCAATAATCCCCACTGCTTCTCCCAGGTCTACCATTTTGGCGTGGGCTAAACTCCAACCATAACAGTGTTGACAAACAGAACGGGCTGCTTCACACGTGAGGGGGGATCGCGCTATCACCTCTTTGACTCCAGATTTGCCAATCACTGCTGCCAAATCATCAGAAATTGGTGTGTTGCGGGGTGCAATAAGTTCTCCAGTCACTGGATGCACCACATCTTCTGCCACTACCCGCCCCATCAATCTGGTGGCCAGGGGAATCAACACCTTTGCCCCTTCGGTCATATCCTGCAAAGGAATGCCTCTGGTTGTACCACAGTCAAATTCCCGAATAATAACATCTTGGGATACATCCACCAACCGCCGGGTGAGATAACCAGAGTCGGCAGTCCGCAGGGCCGTATCCACCAGTCCCTTCCTGGCTCCATAACTAGAAATAATATATTCTGTAACTGTTAATCCTTCTCGGAAGTTGGTTTTAATTGGTAAGTCAATAATCTCCCCTTGGGGATCTGCCATTAGTCCCCGCATCCCCACCAATTGCCGAACTTGGGAAATGTTACCCCGTGCGCCAGAAAAGGCCATCATATACACAGAGTTGAGAGGGTTGGTTTTTTTGAAGTGGGAAACCACCTCATCCTTCAGGCTTTCGGAGGTGCTGTTCCAGGTATCTATTACCTTCTGGAATCGTTCCACTTCCGTAATTTCCCCCCGTTTAAACCGGGCTTCTGTGCTGAGAATTTCCGTTTCCGCTGCCTCTAAGAGCGATCGCTTGGAAGGTGGCACCATCAAGTCATCCACACTGATGGAAACCCCGGCTTTGGTGGCATACCGGAAACCCAAATCTTTGAGTTTATCCGCCATCACCGCTGTCCGCGCTGTCCCATAATGGGTAAATGCCCAGGAAATTAAGTTTCTCAGTTGACCCTTGTTAACGACAAGGTTACGAAAAATCATTTTTTCAGTCATTAGTCATTAGTCCTTGGTCATTAGTCCTTGGTCATTAGTCCTTGGTCATTAGTCCTTGGTCATTAGTAATTGGTCAGTGGACGGTTGCTCACTAAAATTCCCAGTCACCAATTACCTAACTTGCTAAAGCTTCTTGAATTGCTTTGTTATAAATTACCCGACCAGGGGTAGTGTATATATACTGAGTAATTAAATTACCTTGGGTATCTTGACGGACACGGCGGAACTTATAGATTAAAGTCCGGGTGCCATCCTCATTTTCTATTACTTCCACTGGCTCAGTATCTGGTTGACTGGTTTCCATCTCTCCGTCAAACCGCACATAAACATAAGAATGCAGGTCAACCTGTTCTTGCTGATATGCCATAATCACGTCATCTAGAGAAGCAAAGTAACCTCCAGCCCCTTTGGTAGCACCAGGGTTTTCTGCCGTCAGGTAATAAGCCCCTAACACCATATCTTGGCTAGGGGTGACAATGGGTTTGCCCGTCGCAGGTGAAAGAATGTTGTTAGAAGCTAACATTAACAATCTCGCCTCTGCCTGACTTTCCAATGATAAAGGTACATGAACCGCCATTTGGTCACCGTCAAAGTCAGCGTTAAAAGCGGGACATACTAGGGGATGGAGTTGAATCGCTCTCCCTTCTACCAAAATCGGTTCAAAAGCCTGAATCCCCAAACGGTGTAGAGTGGGCGCACGGTTTAACATCACCGGATGTCCCTCAATCACCTCTTCCAACACATCCCACACACTGGGGTCATTGCGAGAAATCAGCTTTTTAGCTGCCTTGATATTATTCACCATCCCCGAAAGAATCAGGCGGTTAATTACAAAGGGCTGAAACAACTCAATAGCCATTTCTCTAGGCAGTCCGCACTGGTGAATTTGCAGCTTGGGACCCACCACAATTACCGAACGTCCAGAATAGTCCACCCGTTTACCCAACAGGTTTTGCCGGAAACGACCTTGTTTACCCTCAATAATGTCTGACAGCGACTTCAAAGGGCGGTTATTTGCTCCCACCACAGTCCTACCCCGACGACCGTTGTCAATCAGGGCATCCACCGCTTCTTGCAACATCCGTTTTTCATTACGGACAATGATTTCTGGGGCGAGGATTTCTTGCAGTCTAGCTAGACGGTTGTTGCGGTTAATTACCCGGCGGTATAAATCATTTAAATCACTAGTCGCAAATCTACCACCATCCAACTGCACCATCGGGCGCAAATCGGGAGGAATCACCGGAATCACCGCCATCACCATCCACTCTGGCTTAGAACCAGTGGCGATAAAGTTATCAATCACCCGTAGGCGTTTAATCAACTTCGCCCGTTTTTGTCCCTTGGCGTTTTCAATTTCCTCTCTGAGTTTTTCTGCTTCTTCTTCCAAATTAATATCTGCCAACAGCCGCAGCAGTGCTTCTGCCCCAATACCTACTTCTACCCCCACTAGTTGCGAATCTTCGCTGTAGATGGCATCTTCAATTTCTAACCACTGGTCTTCACTCAACAGTTGTTTGTAAGCAAGAGTATCAGCATTACCAGGAGCCAACACACAATAGGAGTTGAAATAAACAATTTGCTCCACATCCCGCAAGGGCATATCCAACAAAATAGCAATATAACTAGGGATACCCTTGAGATACCAAACATGAGCCACAGGAGCCGCCAGCTTAATAAAACCCATTCTGTGGCGGCGCACCCGTGATTCTGTCACCTCCACACCACAGCGTTCACAAACAATACCTCTGTGACGCACCCGTTTATACTTACCGCAATGGCATTCCCAGTCCTTAGCCGGTCCAAAAATGCGCTCACAAAATAAACCATCCATCTCCGGTTTCAGAGTCCGGTAGTTGATAGTTTCTGGCTTTGTCACCTCACCCACCACCTGACCATTAGGTAAAGTGCGCTCACCCCACTGGCGGATACGTTCTGGTGATGCTAGTCCAATTTTTACGTAGTCAAATTGATTAGATTGGGCGGATCTCATAAGAATTCAAAATTCAAAATTCAAAAACATGGAGACAAGAATTCAAAATTCACACTTTTGAACAGGTATTCACAAAAATCTCTAATTTCCTGTTACAACCTCAGTTCTATAATTTGAACTTTGAACTCTTGAACAACGAAAATAATCAAACTCAAAACTCAAATCCAAAACCCAAAAATTATTTCTTAATTTTGAATTTTGAATTTTGAATTATTCGTCTTCTTCCAGTGACTCACGAGAAAGGGACTCGTAGGTAGGGCGCGGTGGAGTACGGCGGGAGGCTTGGTCTGCCATCAAGTCGACTTCCACATCCAAGGAACTGCCATCGGCTTGGGTTTCTACCTTATGCACAGCAATATCTAAGCCCAAGGACTGCAACTCCCTCATCAATACCTTGAAGGATTCAGGAGTACCAGGACGGGGAATGGCCTTACCTTTTACAATGGCATTGAGGGCTTCGTTCCGACCTTGCATATCATCGGATTTGACAGTTAACAATTCCTGCAAGGTGTAAGCCGCACCAAAGGCCTCCAGCGCCCACACTTCCATTTCTCCAAATCTTTGACCACCTTGTTGCGCCTTACCACCCAAAGGTTGTTGGGTAACAAGGGAGTATGGTCCTGTGGAACGGGCGTGAATTTTGTCATCCACCAAATGCACCAGCTTGAGCATATAAGCTACACCCACTGTCACTGGACGGTCAAAGGGTTCGCCAGTGCGTCCGTCATAGACCATAATTTTGCCGGGATCATCGGGATTATATACCCAGTTTTTGCCAGTTTCGTCCCTAGCTTCTTGCAGCTTCCCATGCACAATCCTGCGGGAAGATTCTTCCCCATACATTTCGTCAAAGGGAGTGATCTTAAATCTGACTCCCAAATTGTGACCCGCCCAACCTAATAAACATTCAAATACCTGACCAACATTCATCCGGCTGGGTACACCCAAGGGATTGAGGACAATATCCACTGGTGAACCATCAGGCAGGTAGGGCATATCTTCGGCGGGGAGAATGCGGGAAATAATCCCCTTGTTGCCGTGTCTACCTGCCATTTTGTCGCCGACTTGGATTTTGCGTTTTTGGGCAACATACACCCGCACCACCATATTTGCTCCTGGTGGTAGTTCGTCCCCTTGTTCTCTGGTAAACAACCGCACATACACGACCCGGCCTTTTTCTCCATTGGGAACTCGCAGGGAGTTGTCTCGCACATCTCGCGCTTTTTCACCAAAGATAGCCCGCAGCAGTTTTTCTTCTGGTGGTTGGTCAGATTCACCCTTTGGTGTGACTTTTCCTACCAGAATGTCTCCAGCTTCTACCCAGGCACCAATGCGGATGATTCCCCGTTCATCTAGTTGCCTGAGGGCATCTTCCCCCACGTTGGGAATTTCTCTGGTGATTTCTTCTGGTCCCAGCTTTGTCTGTCTAGCCTCAATTTCATATTTTTCGATGTGAATTGAGGTATAAATGTCATCTTGCACCAGGCGCTCAGAAATCAAAATCGCGTCTTCGTAGTTGTAGCCTTCCCAGGGCATATAAGCCACGATAATGTTTTGTCCTAGTGCCAGTTCTCCTCCTTCGGTGGAAGACCCATCTGCCAACACTTGTCCGGCTACGACTTTTTCGCCAATGCGAACCAGGGGTTTTTGGTTCAGGCAGGTGTCTTGGTTGGAACGTTGGTATTTGGACAATACATATCTAATTTCTTTGTCTGTTACCTGTTGTCCTTGTTCGTTTGTCTGTTGTTTTCCGGCTATCAAGTTACCTGTGACTCCTGACAAATCACCCCGCACTCTCACCCGAATTTGTGCTGCATCTACATACACAACATCACCATCAGTACGGGAAACAATCACCATTCCGGAGTCTCTCGCGCCTTGAGCTTCTAAGCCTGTTCCTACTAGGGGACGTTCTGGCTTAAGTAGGGGTACAGCTTGCCGTTGCATATTGGAACCCATCAGCGCCCGGTTAGCATCATCATGTTCCAGGAAGGGAATCATGCTGGTGGCAACGGAGACAATTTGCACCGGTGATACTGCTACATAATCCACTTGTTCTGGTGTTGTTGTCGCCCAGTCTTGACGATAACGTACTGGTACTTGTGGCCCTTTGATGTAGCCGTCTTCATCTACGGGAATATCACCTGTTGCTGTCCGCAGGTCGTCTTCTTCATCAGCAGTCATGTAGATTGGCTGCACATCAAACCGCACTTTGCCATTTTCTACTGGTCTAAAGGGGGTTTCTAAAAATCCATATTGGTTAACACGGGCATGGGTGGCTAATGAACCTATTAGTCCTGCGTTTGGCCCTTCTGGTGTTTCGATGGGGCATATCCGTCCGTAGTGACTGGGGTGGATATCTCGCACTGCAAAACCTGCCCGTTCTCTTGTTAGACCACCAGGACCCAAGGCGCTGAGACGGCGTTTGTGGGTTAGTTCTGCCAATGGATTGGTTTGATCCATGAACTGACTTAGTTGGCTAGAACCAAAGAATTCTTTTATTGCTGCTACTAAGGGTTTAGGGTTAACCAATGATGCTGGTGTCAAAAGTTCTGAATCAGATACTGTCATCCGTTCTCGAATTATCCGTTCTAAACGGTTCAGCCCTACTCTGACTTGGTTTTGCAGCAATTCTCCAACGCTTCTGACTCGGCGATTCCCGAGGTGGTCAATGTCATCTATATTACCGATGTCATATTCTAGGTTGATGAGGTAATCTACTGCGGCTAAGATGTCCCCAGGGGTGAGGACGCGCATGGTATCGGGGACAGAAAGGCGCAGTTTTTTGTTTAGTTTGTAGCGACCAACACGACCGAGGTCATAACGTTTGGGGTCGAAGAAGCGTGAGTCTAGGAGTTGTTGTCCGCCTAATACGGTGGGTGGTTCACCTGGACGTAGTTTGCGGTATAACTCCATTAGGGCTTCTTCTTCGGAAAATTGCCCTTCTTTTTCGATGGTTTTTTGGAAGTATTCGGGGTGGCGTAGGGCATCAAAGATTTCGTTATCTGATAATCCTAAAGCTTTGAGCAGTACCTGGGCTGAAAGTTTGCGGGTTTTGTCGATGCGTACCCACACTAGGTCGTTACGGTCTGTTTCAAATTTCAGCCATGCCCCCCGATTGGGTATTAAGCTGGCAGAATAGGTACGTCGTCCGTTTTTATCAAGTTCTGATTTGTAATAAACTCCTGGCGATCGTACTATCTGGTTGACAATGACTCGCTCGGCTCCGTTAATGATAAACGTACCCCGATCTGTCATTAAAGGCAGATCACCTATAAATACTTCTAGTTCTTTGATATCCCCTGTTTCTTTGTTTAAAAGCCTTGTGGGGACATACATTTGAACTGCATAAGTGCTATCCCGCCTTTTCGATTCTTCGACGCTGTACTTTGGTTCTTTAAGTTTGTACTTATCACCTAAAAAGTGCAGTTCTAGTTTCCCTGTATAGTCTGTAATTGGACTAAAGGAGTTCAACTCTTCTATTAGCCCTTCTTCCAAAAACCAGCGAAAGCTTGAACGCTGGATTTCAATCAAGTCGGGTAACAGAAAGGCTGATTCCATATACGTTTCGTTAGTCATGCCTCTACCTTTGTCAACCTGGTTAAACTTTCCCTTGAACACTGCTTGGGTAATTTTCCCGACCAAGCGCAACTATAAGCAAGCTGTTGGGAAACTTATCCTGACACCACCTGTTATTTACTGGTGGGGACTTTCCGCAGCAATTAAATCTGGAGTGGGTGCTTTTGACAAGGGGGTAATCGCCCTCGAAGAGGAGTTAGGATTGCTAAAATCCAGCTAGTAAGTTGATTCAACAACGGTATATCTTCCTGAGTTTGATTTGTTTTCCTCACTTCCCCTCCAAAACAGCGCATTAATTAATCTATGCACATCCACACGCTTGTATTGTCAAAAAATTTTATCTATTCTCACTGTGAGATCCCAAAAATGAAGAATCCGCGAAAGTCGTCTCTGAATCAGGATGGATTTATTTTGCTGAATTTTATTCACAAGGCGCTTATGTTTAATAATTTTCTATAGGTTTCAGTATACAGAAATCCAATTTTGTAAAAAAGTCCATATCAGCCTAGACTGCCAGGGTTTGTTATTTATTGAGAGCATCTGGTTGTAGAGTATAGTTTAGATGTCCGTGAATTTTTGGTTTTTATAGTGAGCAAAAAGTACAAATCCCCTATCAGTTAGATGGATTTTATACCAACTTAAAACCAGTCCATTTCAGAAGCTAGTTAAAAATTCGTTCCTTTATAATTATGGCGCAAGGAAATTGTTTTGGAGGGAATAATCTTACCACAGTTTTGTCCTCTTTAGTCTTAATTTTTGCCAATTCTTCGATTTCTTCGATCTACTCAAAGGAATACTCATAATTGAGGAGTATGGCTATAGCTTGCGTGACAAAGTGGGAGTGATACGCCATGCTATACCTACGATACACTGCGTGTAGCTTGCTTCCCACAGGCTATGCTATCAGGAGTTCAGTAGAAGAATAAGAAGAATTTCTTTCTCCCTTGTCCCTTTACTCCCGTGCTGTCTATAATTACAGACCGAATAATTGGCAGGCGTTATAGGTAGTTTGCTCGGCTATGGCTTCTACTGTTTCTCCCCGTAATTTTGCTAATTGCTCTGCTATATAAGCGACATAAGCGGGTTCGTTGCGTTTTTCGCCTCTTTTCGGTGTGGGAGCGAGAAAAGGACAATCTGTTTCGATTAATAATCTGTCGCTACTCACTATACTCACTGATGCTTGTATAGTTTTCGCGCTTCTAAATGTTACTGTCCCACTAAAACTGATGTAGAAGCCTAAGTCCAGAAACCATTGGGTTTCTTCTGGTGTTCCTCCCCAACAATGCATTACACCCTGCGCTCTTTGTCCTTGGCTTTCACTCCATTTTTGTAGGACTTTTCTTACCTCTGGTGCTGCATCACGACAATGGATGATCACTGGTAAATTAAGTTGAGATGCGATCGCCAGTTGTGCCTCAAACACCATGTACTGTTGTTGATAGTTATTTGCTTTGTAAAAGTCTAGTCCTATTTCCCCAATCGCTACCACTTGAGAATCAGAACTGGCTAGAAATTTGATTTTCTCTGCTGTCTGGTGATTCCATTTAGCTGCATCTAGTGGATGCAAACCAACGGCAAAACTGATTTCGGGAAACTGGTGAGCTAAGGCTTGAATGCTGGCAAACTCTTCTGGGTGAACGCAGGAATGCACTAAATGTACTATCCCTGCTTCTTGCCAACGCGATCGCACTGCTGCTAAATCCGGTTTAAAAAGGTCAAAGTTGAGATGTACGTGGGTGTCTACTAATTGCATGATTAAGTCAGAAGTCATTGCTGGGGAGGGTGTAAGTCATTAATCTCTTAGCTGGTAACTAATGACTAATGACTACTATGCCGTTTGAGTAGTTGCTTTGAGCTTATGGGCTAATCTTGATTTTTTCCTAGCTCCGGTGTTGGGATGAAGTACCCCCCGCTTCACAGCTTTGTCAATTTTGCTGTAAGCTTCGGACATCCGTTCTTCTACTACTTGTTTTGATTCTGGAGTAGGATTGGCTGTATAGAGTTCAACAGCAGCAAAGTATTTTTTCATCAGCGTTTTCACTGCTGATTTATATGCTTTATTACGCAGTCGGTTACGTTCTGCGATTTGGGCGCGTTTGAGAGCAGACTTTGTATTCGCCACAGTCAGTTCCAAAAAGACTATATAATTGTGTACACACACTACTAGATTTACTAATATAGCATCCAAACCGCCAATGATATCATTTCTGAAAAAAAAGTTAGGTAACCAGAGGCAGAAGACAGAAAGCGATTTATCTGCCCATCAGTCCATACTTTGGCTATCTTCTTAAAAAATCCCCACATTTGGGTATGTTTTCCCAATGGGAAATGGCTTAAAATATCTTATTCTAAGATAAATAACCTTTTCTAAGATAAATAACCTTAAAGAAAAAAGTAAATAATTATCCTGGGAGTATCAAAAAAATCCAGGTTAAGCTAGAGAAGAGAATCAGAGTCAGCTTTAGCCCTGAATGGGTGAAAAGCAAAACTGATTCTCAAGCGGGAACATTCTAATTTTGGCATTGTCCTTACTCCATGCTGCGAATTATTACTCAGCAGGCAAACGTTAGAACCGAACTACAACGTATCTGCGAACGTCTACAACGCGCCGAAGGCGAACGCACCCAGGATGAACAATTGCTTCATAAAGAAGCAACCGTGCGGGAAGTGTTGCAGGCAGTTAAACGCCAAGGCGATAAAGCTGTACTGCACTACATAGCTGAATTTGACCATCAAACCTTGCAACCAGAAGAACTACGGGTGACTGGTTCAGAACTGGATGCAGCTTACCAACAGGTATCAAAGGATTTGTTGGCAGCTATTCAGCTAGCTTGTCGCCAAATTGAAGCGTTTCACCGTCAGCGAGTACCAAAAAGCTGGGTACACTTTGGCGATGATGAAGTAGTGCTGGGTAAACGCTATACACCTGTAGATCGGGCAGGTTTATACGTTCCTGGAGGTCGCGCTTCCTATCCCAGTACAGTGTTAATGAATGCTATTCCAGCCAAAGTAGCAGGTGTACCCAGGATATTGATGGTGACACCAGCACGAGGAGGGAAAACGATTAACTCAGCGGTTCTAGTAGCTGCACAAGAAGCTGGGATACAAGAAATTTATCGCATTGGGGGCGCTCAAGCGATCGCAGCTTTAGCTTACGGTACAGAAACTATCCCCAAAGTGAATGTGATTACTGGACCAGGTAACATTTATGTCACTTTGGCCAAAAAGCTAGTCTATGGAACAGTGGGTATTGATTCTTTGGCAGGTCCTAGCGAGGTGCTAATTATTGCCGATGAAACAGCCAATCCCGTTCATGTAGCGACGGACTTATTAGCCCAAGCCGAACATGATCCAATGGCTGCGGCGATTTTGTTAACCACAGATGCTGGTTTGGCAAAAAAAGTCCAAGTGGCTGTAGATAGACAACTGGTGGATCACCCACGACGGATAGACACAGAAAAAGCGATCGCCCATTATGGCTTAATTGTGGTAGTCGAATCCCTAGAAGCAGCAGTAGAACTCTCCAATGAGTTTGCACCTGAACATCTAGAGTTAGAAATTAAAGATCCTTGGTCTTTAATTTCTCAAATCCGCCATGCTGGAGCCATTTTCCTCGGTTACTCAACACCAGAAGCTGTGGGAGACTATTTAGCCGGACCCAACCATACCTTGCCCACTTCTGGTGCGGCTCGTTATGCTTCTGCATTAGGCGTGGAAACTTTCCTCAAACATTCTAGTATTATCCAATACTCACCAACTGCACTGAACAAAGTAGCTAATGCTATTGACTCTTTAGCTACATCTGAAGGTTTACCTTCCCATGGTGATTCAGTCAAAAGGCGGGTTGAGGAATCAGAGTAATTTAGAATACCTATTCTAACTGAATACGGTTGACAACTGCTACTCCATAGCTAACGATAGTGAGCTTGTGTATTTACCAAAATAAAGCTCACATTCACAAAATTATTGGTGTGTATACCATAATGTGATCATTTAAGGGGTCTACTCTTGAGGAGAAAAAAGCGGTGTTAAAGACTATTTTAGTAGCTCTGGATGGTTCGGAAATTGCTGAACGAGTAATTCAGACTTTAGGTTATTTGGTGTTGTCACCAAACACTAATATGATTCTTTGTCATGTATTTCCTGCACCAGAGTCAGAAATAGAATTACCCGCTGATCGTCCTCAGCCAGATTTACCAAAGTTCTCTTATTTTCATATTGAGAAGCAGATGCAATCTTATCAACAAAGATTATTAGTTAAAAGCGAGTTAGAACTAGTCACGGGTGATCCTGCTGATGAAATTATTCGACTAGCTAATATTTACAAAGCCGACTTAGTTGTGATTGGAAGTCGCGGTTTAACGGGAATGAATAGAATTGTTCAGGGTTCTGTTAGCACTCAAGTAATGGAAGGAGCTAATTGTTCAGTGTTAGTGGTAAAACCAGCAAGAAATTAGGTTATTACTAATTCAAAATATGGATTTTGTTCGAGATAAAGACACAAAGAAACAGATTTTTTTTCTAAAAATGTGTCTTTTCTGGCTACTATAGTTGTTCTAATTCTCAAATACCTTTTAAATACAGCAGATAACACAAAAACAAATGTGCCTGTACAATTCTTGTCAGTAAATAGTGAATAAGTATTTGGTAACACTTACGCAAGTGTCACAATTGACTTTTCCCCAAACACTCGACCTCTAATTTAGATCCTGGTTGGAATTTAAAGTTTTTCATTATTATTTATGAACACCATTAAAGTAGAGACGTTTCATGCAACGCCTCTACTTTAATGTATCATGATTTATTTGACCGTTGGGTTGAGCGGTAGTGATACCCCAGCAGTAATTAATGTCCTTTGGTTTTTTGGGTTATGCCTTCGGCACACTACGTGAACTTTCCATTGCTTCACAACGCTAAGGCGAACAACCCACCCTTCATTTAACAAATAATATCCTGCATTTGTATGCGTTACAATATACCTTCTCAACCTCGTGTATTGCGTAAAAATTCACGCAAACTTAAGAAACTCAGCGTCTGACCTAAATTTAAAGGTAAAATAGATATCCCTTCCAAACGAGACTGTACCCAACCTTCCCCCCAATACCACTCATGAAAACCGTCAATTCCACCACTGAGTAGCAACCGCAGACAATTCGTTTTAGCTACATCTACGTGGTGATGGATTTGAACTAGTCCTGTGGTGGTAGTAAAATTAGATCCAGATGTTAATTTTTCCGGCATTCCCAGAGAAAAACTTTGTCCTACTAGCCATTTTTCCAATTGTGCTGGAAGTAATAGACTGTTGTGAATTGCATCAGCTGATGCTTCGATTTCAATTCGCAGTTGGCTTTTTTGAAAAGTACCTAACATGGTGATTGGTAATTGGTAATTGGTAATGGGTGATTGGTAATTGGTAAAATTCCCCCCATCTTCCCCAGTCACGAAACGACCTAAAATAGAAAAGTCATCTTGTTAAGAATTGTAAGGGTTTTCATGGCGGATCAATTAATGCGGGCTACAGCAGCAGATGGCGGTATTCGGGCGGTAGGTGTGATTACTACACGCTTAACGGAGGAAGCACGAGTACGTCATAAGCTTTCTTCTGTGGCTACAGCAGCACTGGGAAGAACGATGTCAGCAGGTTTGTTGATGGCTTCTAGTATGAAGCGTGTTGGGTCTAGGGTCAATGTGCGGGTTAGGGGCGATGGACCTTTAGGTGGCATATTGGTAGATGCTGGCTTGGATGGCACAGTAAGGGGCTATGTGCAGAACCCAACGGTGGAATTGCCTCCTAATGGTAAAGGTAAGTTAGATGTTGGTGGTGCTGTGGGTAGTGGGTATCTCTATGTTGTTCGGGATATTGGCTATGGTTATCCCTACTCTAGTACAATTGAACTTGTTTCTGGGGAAATTGGCGATGATGTTGCTCATTATTTGGTAAATTCTGAGCAAACACCTTCAGCTTTGGTTTTGGGTGTGTTTGTGGGGTCTGGTGGGGTTACTGCATCTGGGGGTCTACTGGTACAAGTGTTGCCTAAAGCGGCTAGAGATGAGGCTTTGGTGGCAATGCTGGAATCAAGGGTATCTGCTTTATCCGGTTTTACGCCTTTGTTGCAAGCTGGAAAGACGCTGACTGAAATTTTTGGTGATTTGCTGGGAGATATGGGTTTAAAAATATTTCCAGAAAGTCAGATTCTACGCTTCCATTGCGGTTGTTCTTTTGATCGGGTATTAGGAGCGTTGAAAATGCTGGGGGAAGCAGAATTGCAAGATATGATTCTTAAAGATGATGGTGCAGAAGCAACTTGTGATTTCTGTGGCAGTGTTTATCAAGCAAGTAGTGATAATCTAGCACAACTAATTGCTGATTTAAAGAAGCAAGTTTCTGTTATCGAATAGGTATGAAATAATACTGAAAATCCGAAATATAAATGTTATCTGTGGAGATAGAAGATGAAAAAATAGCTTTTTAATAATGAGAAAGAAAGTTACTATGGCAAAAATGGAATTATCAGTGTGAGAATGGCTGCTATTAAACTACTTTGGTGTGAGAGATGACAGATCGGGATATTTCAGATAGTTGGTCTCCAGCCAGAGCCAGAAAGCCAGATCAAAACACAAGATTATCTCGAAATCCAGAAGTCGGGACTACTCAATCATCTGGTGTCCCAGCTACTGGTTCTAACTTTAAATCAGTGACGCAACAACAAGAGAACAATACAGAAGGACTACCTATAAAAACCCATTCAGATAAAACTTTTAATCTCAGTAATATAACTGAGAAATTCCCAAGCTGGATGAAAAGCTGGGTGCTGTGGTCAATAATGTTGACGTTAATTCCTAGCAGCATTGGATTTGTATCAATGTCAATATTGCTCAAGCTACCATCAGCACCAAATTGTCCAGAGATATTTTGGCCTTTAGCCAGTGCATCGGTGCGCTTACATTGCGCTCAATTGGCAGCTTCTAAGGAGACGGTAAAAGATTTACTGCAGGCGATCACACTGGTGAAGGAATTGCCACAGAATCATCCACTCAGAGGGCAAATTAATAGTTTTTTAGAGGAGTGGTCAGGGGATATATTACGGTTGGCTGATCAGAGTTTCCAATCTGGTAATTTAGAGGAAGCGATCGCTACTTCACGGCAAATTCCTGAAGATTTGGAAGCTCGGAAAATAGTAGAAGAGCAAATTACTAAATGGCAGTTGATTTGGTCAAAGGCAGAAGAAATTTACCAAGAATCATTAAAAGAACTGGCTCAAAGGCATTGGCAATCAGCTTTTATGCTGTCATCCAAACTTCTGCGGGTTAATAATAAATATTGGGCAACTACTAAGTATGATGAACTAAATCGCATCATTGTCATAGCACGGGAAGATGGTGATAAACTCTACAAGGCTGAAGGTTTAGCAGATAGTCGCTCAGTAGATTATGTCCTAGCAGCTATTAAGTTAGCTGAGTCGATTAAGTCGGATAGTTATCTATATCAAAAAGCGCAGGAATTGATTCCTGTATTTGGACGCAAGATACTGAAATTGGCACAAGCCAAGATGGATAAGCGCGATGCGGATACAGCATTAGAAATTGTGCGCCAAATTCCATCTATTCCTGAATTACAATCAGAAATTGATGATTTTGTCGTTTTGGGTGAAGCACAAAGGAGTGCTTGGATAGGAACAGTTTCTGGTTTAGAGGCTGCTATTTCCCAAGCCCAACAAATTGATGCTTCTAGGGAAGTATATGAGAAAGCACAAGAACTGATTGCGCATTGGCAATTAGAAATTCAAGATGTTTCTCGGTTAGAAAAAGCACGAACTCTGGCTAGTCAAGGTAGTATTAACGAGTTAACTGCGGCAATTTCCGAAGTGCAGATGATTCCCGATAGTAATCCTCGTGCTGAGGAAGCACGTCAGGAGATGAATCGCTGGCGTGGACAAGTAGAGTCTATTGAAGATAGACCTTACTTAGACCGGGCTGAACAAATAGCTTTATTAGAGGATATTACTTCCTTACAGGCTGCGATCGCAGAGGCAAATCAAATTCGCTCTGGTAGTGCATTATATCCAGAAGCACGGAAAAAAATCCGTAGTTGGACTGCTAAAGTAGAACGAATTCAAGATCAACCTTACTTAGATAAAGCACGAATCATTGCTGATAGCGGGGATTTAAACACTGCTATTAGAGAAGCTCAAAAAATTGCTTCATCGGGAAGGGCGCTTGCTAGTGAAGCACAAACAGCCGTTGATACTTGGCAAGAACAAATCCGCGCTAAAGAAAACTGGAAAAAAGCTAGAGAAGTGGCAATTACTGGCACACCAGAAGCTTTAGCAGAGGCAATACGGTTAGCTGACCGGGTTTCTAATGGTAACGTTTTACGCATGGATGCGAATGTCGCTATTGATCAATGGAGTCGACAGTTATTACAAATGGCACGTTCCCAAAGCGAGTTTGATGTTTCTAAAAGCATTGAGACTGCTAGGTTAATTCCTCGTGGTAGTTCTGCTTACAGAGATGCTCAGGAGCAAATTAGAACTTGGAAACAATTTATCATACCTCGGACACCATCTACACCATCTTCTGAACCATCACCTGAAGCTGAACAATCTCCATCATCAATTACTGATGGCTTGTAATTGGTAATTTGTAATTGGTAATTGGTGAAAAAAACGATTATTTATTAGACCTATTGCAGAATTAATTTTATGTTATAGTGAGCGGTTGTCTTTGTTTTAGCCGAAAGTTATAGTTACACGGTTATGTTTAAATTAGCGAGCGCAAATAACACCAAAAATACATAAAATCTAAGACTCTCTATCATACCACAGAAACAATTTTGCAAGAGGTCTATTAAGAATAAAAAAAGGGGACTGTATTAAATCAGCCCCCTTTTTTTGTTGAATATTATTCATTTAGTGCTAGTTTAACCCAATTACTTACGAAAAGCGCGAGTTGCGGCCATTTGTCAAATCTTGTTACTTTCTGCAATAAGTGGAGGAATTTCTGTGATTTGGATAGGTGCAAAAGTATCGCTAATTTGACTTTCTGAACACTGCCCATTTGTCAGGATGTAGATTCTTAATCTAGTTCCATTACAACGTCAAAATTCAGGAATTCCCATTGCACCATAAAGCTTAAATTTATCTATTCTAGGTCGTGAAAATTCTACTTCTAGCACTAAGTCTGGTGGTATATCAAATGCTAAATCAATATTCTGTTTTTCTCCGACTAATAATTCATTTTGGAAGTAATAACTGCTATCTTGTTGTGTACCATATTCTAAATCATCTCTGGTTAATGTAAGTGAACCAAAGCGGTTAAATTATAACCCCAATTTTTCACACAATACCCCAACAAAAACCTCAATTAACCGATTGGAGTTTTCATGGGGTTTTTGTAGAGTCATAATTTCTAGATTTCCCTGGTGGTGAGAAATTCTATTTGCCCATTCTTAACCCATTTCACCTAGCATGGTTTTAAATGTATGCCAGCTGATGTTTTCTAGTAAAACTCTGGTTTCTGTCGGTGTTGCTGTTGTTAGCATATTTCAAATTATTTACTATGTAAATATATTCTTTGCGGTCATCCTTCTTTTTGTGATCTCTTCTCTGCGCCTTTGCACCTCTGCGTGAGAAAAAAAATTCTATTTTTGAGCTTGAATTTGTCTAACTACCGTCAAAGCTGAATAACTTACTCCTGCTGTACCTTCTCCTGGATGAGTCGAATCACCAACTAACCACAAATTATTAATAGGTGTACGATTAGCAAAACCAAAGGGTCCAAAGGTAGGAATTCTTTGACCAATTCCACCAACAATTCCCTTTTCTCTACCTGTATAATGGGCAAAGGTGAGGGGTGTTGCAGCTTCTACATGAATGATGGTTTCTGGTTTTAAATAGAAATATTGGGAAAGTTTGGATATTGCATCTTGGGTAAATTTATCTTTTAACCCTTGATAATCTTGAGTATTCCACCAGGGAGTAAAATCAACAAAAGAAGAAGCGATAATTGTACCTTTTCCTGCTGGTGCGCGGCCATCTCCAGGATGACTTACAGATACAAACAAAGAATTATTTTCACCAATTGGTCCCTTGATATCATACATAAATTGTAGATGGGAGGGACAATCATAAGGAATCGCACTGGCATCTACACCCAAATAAACTACAAATGCACCGGAAGCAGGCGGTAATTTTGCTACTCTTTGTTTATATCCAGACGGGGCTTTTTCTCCTAATAATTCTAGTAAGTTCTGCACAGTGACGTTAGCAATTACATAATCTGCTGTTTGGATCCAAACTTCCTCTGTTTTCTGATTTCTAATCACTACACTGTTAGCTTGGCCATTTCCCACGTTGATTTTTCCGACGGTATGACACATTAATAATTTACCACCGTCTCTTTCTAAGGATTCTACCAAGCGATCACTCAATACTTGCATACTACCTTGGAGATGATACAATCCTTGTGGCGATTGAGATACACTCAAAGCCGTAGCCGCATAAAGTAAAGCTGTTTCTTCCGCATTGACTTGGGAATATAATTTCAGTTGTAAATCTAAAAATGTCCGCAGTCGCTGGTCATTCCCTAAACCATATAAACGTAAAGCATCCCCCACAGTAAATAAGGTAAAGGGTGCAGTGATTAAGGTACTAGGACGAACTGCTTGAGTTAACTGCCACAAGTCCCATAAATTCCGTGGTGGTAAAACGGGGTCACGTCCTTGAAATTCCCAACTAGCTTTAAATAAAGTTGCTAATAATTGCCAAAACGGTTCACTACCAGGAAATTCTTTTTGGCGTTCTTGTTGCCATTTTTCAGGATCACGCCAAACATTAATAGGTGTGGACTCACCAGGAAGATAGACTGCACAAGCGGGGTCACAAAAAGTAGCTGCGGGTAACTCAATTCCTAATTCTGAGAAAATGCGGTCATGTATGCCCCCAGGTTCTAACCCAGCAACTTGAGTTGCACCCACATCAAAGGTAAACCCTTGGCGTTTAAAGGTGGAAGCACAGCCACCGGGAACTAAAGCCTGGTCGAGAACTAATACGCTGTGACCTTTATGTGCCAATAATGCGGCGGCTGTTAGTCCACCTATGCCCGCACCGATGACGATGAGACGGGATTGCTTTTTGTTAAGGGATAGGCTAGGCATGGATAATTAATTTTATAATTCTTAATATTACTACTCATAATTTTAAATTCAATCTGGCGGTGTAGGAGTTGGGAAAGAATGGGATTTGCGAGGAGTTATACTGGTATTTAGTAATAAAATAGTCATGCTGCAATAATAATAGGCAAAAGTCAAGGTTTAAAAATTCAGGAATTAGCGATCGCAATTATTGCTAAAAATCTCAATCCCACAGTTATTAACCCTGATTTCCTTAAATGCAGGGAATAGGTAATAGGGTTGAAAGATTCTTGGTATATACCTTTGTTCTTAACTTTTTTACCTCATTTACCTGCAATTTGCTGTAATTATACTGTTAAAATTACATACAATAATTTTTTTATTATTAATTGTTCTACTAGAGCGATTACAGCTTCAGCTACAGATGCAGTCTGTGTTGCATTGACATTGACCATAAGAGGAGGATTGTTCTCATCCATATACCCCAGGGTAAAGAAAATATCTTCGTCACTCCATGCACCAGGACAGTCCGTATGAGTCACACCAATAATCATAGGAATCTGCATCCGTTGATTCATAAAAGTAATAATTTTACGTGCTTGGGGAAATTCACCAGGACGATAGGCTGCTATAAGTAAGATATAAGCATGAGCCTTGCAAATTAAAATATCCCACATCAAATCAAAGCGAGATTAATCGGGTGTTCCATAAAGGTGCAATGCCCTTTATGGAGCAAATTGCAACCGACCAAAATCAAATGCAACTGTGGTTCTTTGTTTCAAAAATGCTGTTTCGTAAGTTGCACGGGTATCTGTACCTACAACTTCAATTTCACTAACAGTGTAGATTTTCCTGCTCCTACTGTTCCCGTCACAAGCAAGCGCATAATCTCCATATATTTTTCTCAAGAAATCTCAAGTAGATAATTAATAAAACTTCCCCACACCTTTCGTCGAGCTTGTAATGAGCCTTGTCGAAGTACGCTCACAGAAGCCTTACCCCTTAACTTAACCCCAACCATGAAATTAATCTGCTTAGCTAAAAAATACCCCTAATCTAGTATTATCTTCAAAGGACTGAATTTGATTTATAAATTTACTTGCGAAGATAGGGAATAAGAAATTTTTCCAGAAATGATGTAAGAATGCCAGATAAGGGAATTTTCATTTAAATTGAGATCTTGAATGCAACTACAAACTAAAGCAAAACTGATTTTATTTCAGTAATAAAATGCTTAATTTCTAACATTAAAATTCCTTGTTTAGCGCTTTCACTAGCTAAAACTAGCAAAACTGCATCTTCACCACAACCAGTGAAAATACCAAAGCCTTTATTTCCTTCTACAAGGATAAGATCAACCGTACCTCTAGCTAGTTCCAGACCAATGCGTTCGCCTAAAGATAGCATGGAAGCTGACATTGCTGATATTCTTTCTTCATCGCACCAGGCAAGCTTGCACCCAAAGGTCAACCATCAGGGGTAACAAGGGCTGCTCCCTGAACAGCAGAGGTAGCAGTCACAAAGTTTTGCAAAATCATGCCCAGTTTTTCTGTGTTGATTGCTATTGCAGGAATTCTCTATTAATAATATTAATGCTTAGTGCGAGTTAAAATTTGGGAGAAAATCATGAGTTCAGGTTTGGAATTCATGTCATATACACTTCTTACTCAAAAGGAATGAATTCAAACACATCATGAGTACCACCTCTGAGTAGACACTCAGTATGTACTCCCTTGAAACGTTTACCAATTAATTGCTCAATAGCACCCCAAACTGCATCCATAGTCAAAGTACATTGGCGGGGTGAATTTGGTGGTTCACCAGCAGAACAAACAGTTTCAGAAGTATAGACTTTAATGTTTTCACCTTCAGCAACAATTCTCTCAACTATGCACAAACGAGTGCCGTCCTTACCCAAAGCCATATTTAATTTAGATGCTACATCATCTAATGACATTGAAGATCCAACTAAACCCAATTCTCCAGCTAACTTTTTCCCCCTAGCACGATCGCCTGAAGTCAAGGCAATGGCTGTCGCTTTTTCTCTTAAAGCATCTCCCATGCCTGTAATAGCTGCTTTGAAGCAAAAAATACTACTAAAATCACCCAATTGTTGTCGTAAAGCTGACATAATTTAAATTTCCAGGTAGAGAATTGTGGATATTGATATTTACGTTCTTAAGCTCTGGATATTGTGAAAAAATATTTTGTTATCCTGAACTTGTTTCTAAATCAAGCTAATGACTGTGTAAAAATTGTGGAAATAAATTAGCTAGGAATTTTCTCCTGAATATTTTCCATTCCTAATTTGATAGTTCTGCACCCTAATTTACTATTGATAATGTACCTGAGGTATCCATGGCATATCCGCATTTTATAGATAGTCAATAGGTAAACAACCAAAATGCTTTGGATTACAAGGAAACAAGAAAAGAATAAGGTAGATGTTATACTGAACTCTTGCCAAAATCAAATCAGATTTTGATGCTTGAAAACTAGCAATCAAGTCAAGATAATTTGCATTTAAAGCAAACTTAAACCTTGTTTCTGAGGAAACCAACCAGGCTCTTGATAAAAGATTAACTAACGGTATTTTCTTGTTTGCTAGGCTCAAATTTTATGTCAATCATTGTGGATTCTAATTCATATAGCTCATCTGGTACTTCTAAAATAATGGAAACCTCTTCTACCAGACCGACAACTATGAGTCGAAATGCGACTTGTTGGATTTTTTCCACAGGCGCACCTAACTGTTCCGCGATCGCTATAATTGAAACTGTGCTTTTGGTGAATTCCCAAATTTGCTGTTCTATTTGATTTAAGCTCAATTGAGGCTTACTATGGATTGTGTTTATCAAAGCACAAGTTGGATCTGGTAATTTGTCTTCCAGCATTTTCCAATTACGCAGAACTCTTAGACCTTTGAGTCTAACTTCCTTAGGTATAGTAGTCAGACCTGTCATTGTTGAGGTAGGTATAGGCGTTCTAGGATCAAACTGAAACGATCCATCTTGCAATTCAAATAATTTACAAACTTGATTCAACACTTGATTAACTAAATAACATTTTTAATTACTGCGCATTCAATATTCCTTGTAATGTGAGACACAATCAGGTTGGTTGATTAATTGCACAGACATCTGTAATTCGAGCGGCTGCACGTGCACTGAGCTAACCTTGCTGTTGGATGATAGATAACAACCCTGTCCATCTAATCTATTAGCGGCAGCAACAATGAGTCCTTGCTTAAACCAAATGTAAAAATTTTCCCCTTTCAGAGACGAATTAGGTGATTATGCTTTAATAGTTAGCCGTCCTGTTTTGTTTCCTTGCTCAAGCAGCTGAAAGATTTCAGGGAGGGAAAGTTCAGATAAAAATCCTGAAATAGCCATATCGTAGCCTTTGTGAAGTCCTATATATAGAAATATAGAAATATAGAACCAAAATGTCTAAAACTTGTGCATAACATTTGCTTAAGTAAAATGATTTGTCTAGGTAATAGTTCATCAGTAACCCTTCATCAGCGAAACCCCCTACTATTACCACAATTCAGTGGGTATAAACTACCCATTCTAAATCGCTGAAAACCTTACACTATATTAATTTGTTCGACTGACGTACGATCGCAACTGTATTATGAACTAATAGCGTTAAGCATATACTTAAGAATAAACTTTATCTATGTTGAGTTTTGTAAACAATGTAAAATGTGGGTTGTCAGGAATTTGTTGAATTTAACTTGGTTAAACGTGTTACTTTTTACCTTAGGCTGAATTGCTAGAATAGTGCGGCGTAAACTTCGGTCTGGTCTAACCGAAAAAAGAGTCTAGGGTGTAGGGAAAGATGGTTTGTCCCAAACTAAAAGGTACAAGCCCAGATCCTTTACTTCATTCAGGACGCTTCGCGATTTATTGATGGAGGGAAAAGACAAAAATGTGTTCGCGTAACTTATCGGCAAGCAACCGTAACTCAAGCTCCCTGGATTTATCCGTGGGGTCCTCAATTTTTAATTTTTAATTCCCCGAAGGGGTTGACCTATCAGAACTTTCTTAAAGGTAAGGGATTTGAGACTTGTGATTTACTCTATTAAGGGGGTTGTTTTAAAAGTAATTGCTTGTGATTATAGACACTAATTATTCCCCCTAACCCCCTAAAAAAGTGGGGAACTATAGTTAAAGTCTCCTTTTCTATCTAAGGGGTATTTTAGGGAGATATAAGGATTTGTGATACATACAGCAGATTGCATATCAATGAGGTACAGAATCTAAATTAAAACCTAGACAGCAAGAGAGTTTTACTCCTGAATCCTGACTTCTGCTGTAATGAAGGACTTTTCAAACATCCTCTAAGGGGGTTGTAAGATATAACAAGTAAGATAGCTCTCACCTCACCACTACCAATGACATCAACTCTGTTAAAATTTCCTCGACTGAATGCTCCCAAGGTGCATCATTTACCAAATGGTTTAACCATCATCGCCGAGCAAATGCCAGTAGCAGCAGTTAACCTCAATCTATGGGTAAAAATCGGTTCTGCTGTGGAGTTAGATGCTATTAATGGCATGGCTCATTTTTTAGAACATATTGTTTTTAAGGGAACAGAGAGACTAGCCAGTGGTGAGTTTGAACGTCGAATTGAAGAACGCGGCGCTGTTACTAATGCCGCTACCAGCCAAGATTATACACACTATTATATTACGACCGCGCCGAAAGACTTTGCTGAATTAGCACCATTGCAAATAGATGTTGTTTGTAATCCTAGTATTCCTGATGATGCTTTTGAGAGAGAACGCTTAGTAGTTTTAGAAGAAATCAGACGTTCAGAAGATAACCCCAGACGGCGGATTTATCGCCGCACAATGGAAACCGCTTTTGATATTTTACCTTATCGTCGTCCGGTACTCGGTCCAGAAGCGGTAATTTCTCAAGTTACACCTCAGCAAATGCGAGATTTTCACCATACCTGGTATCAACCGTCTTCCATAACTGCGGTTGCCGTCGGTAATCTACCAGTAGAAGAATTAATAGAAATTATTGCCGAAGAATTTAGTAAAAATAGTCAAAAATCAGAAATTAATAATCAACAATTAACCGTTAGTCAAGAACCTGCATTTACAGGAATTGTGCGTCGGGAATTTACTGATGAGACTGTACAACAGGCCAGATTAATAATGCTATGGCGAGTTCCTGGACTCATGGAATTAGATGAAACATACTCTTTAGATGTGTTAGCAGGAATTTTAGGACATGGACGTACATCTAGATTAGTCCATGATTTGCGAGAAGAAAGAGGACTTGTTACCTCAATTGCTGTTAGTAATATTAATAATCGACTGCAAGGGATATTTTCTATTTCTGCTAAGTGTGAAGTAGACGATTTAGCAGCAGTGGAAGCTGCAATCGCTCAACATTTGTATACAATACAAACAGAATTAGTAAAAGAATCAGAAATTGATCGTGTACGGCGACGGGTAGCTAATCGGTTTATATTTGGGAATGAAACACCAAGCGATCGCTCCGGGTTGTATGGTTATTATCAATCTTTAATAGGCGACCTAGAACCAGCATTTAATTATCCCCAATATATACAAGCGCAAAACACAAATAATTTAATGCAAGCTGCACGAAAATATCTTGACCCCAACGCTTATGGTGTAGTTGTGATCAAACCTGTTAACTGAACAATTACAGCAGATTGCAGATCAATGAAGTACAAAATCTAAATTGAAACCTAGACAGTAAGGGGAACATCCCAAATATGTAAGTTTATTGTCATCCTGTAGCTTGCTTCCCGCAGGGTATGACGCACAGCGCAATGTTAGCGAAGCGTGCCGGAGGCTCTAGCATGTCGGAGATTCTTCACTTCACTCCGTTCCGTATGGCTTACGCCACGCTTTCCTAACAGAATGACAATTTATGATATTTTTGCAAAATTGGGATGCTCCCGACAATAAGAGACTTTTACTCCTGACTCCTGCTGTATTATTTATCAGTTATCAATGGTTTAATAATATTAAATGTTAACTGATATCTGAATATGTGGATTGAAATTGATGCTCATATTAGCCAGGTGACAGGAGAAAAATTCCACTCTTCACAACGGCTATCTCTAAGTGGTGGCTGTATTAATCAAGGTTATGCACTCAGTGATGGCAAAATAACCTATTTTGTGAAACTTAACCAAGCCTCTCAAGGAGAGATGTTTGCAGCAGAAATGCTGGCTTTACAGCAAATGTATAACACAAATACTATCCGCGTTCCTCAACCTCTATGTTGGGGAACTACAGCTAATTATAGTTATATAGTATTGGAATGGCTAGAAATGGCCGATGGTAATAGCAAATCTTGGCAAAAAATGGGGCGTAACTTAGCAGCGATGCACAAAATCAGCAGTAACCAAGGTTTCGGCTGGAACATGAATAATACTATCGGTTCTACCCCCCAAATTAATACTTGGAAATCTGACTGGATAGAATTTTACATTCAACATCGCTTAAGTTATCAATTTCAGTTAGCAAAGCGAAAAGGAGAGAATCTTGCTTTACAAGATAAGCTATTAGCGGCTATTCCCAAATTATTAGCAAATTATCAAGTACAACCTTCCTTAGTGCATGGTGATTTATGGGGAGGAAATGCAAGTTTCACCGTTGATTGTGAACCCGTAATTTTTGATCCAGCAACTTATTTTGGTGATAGAGAAGTTGATATTGCCATGACAGAATTATTTGGTGGTTTCCCACTAGGTTTTTATCAAGGATATCAAGAGGTATTTCCTTTAGCCCAGGGTTATGAAAAACGCAAAACCCTTTATAATCTATACCATATTTTGAATCATTTTAATTTATTTAGTGGTGGTTATGCTTCCCAAGCTAATGAAATGATTGAGCAAATTTTCAGAATGTATGAATATGATTAATACAAGTCTCACACTCAATATCTCCTAACTAACTTCTTGAGTTATAAAATTTGAAATGAAATACTATCAATTACAAACCAACATTTTACCCAGTTATTACCTTAATGACCTGTGGGGAGAAATTAATGCTAGTCCTTACTTTGCTATCAACAACCTCACCCGTGATTTTATCAATACCAAAGGCTTTTCCGTAGTTTTTCAGCGTCAAGGGCTAACAACAGTTGAACAAAAATTTCCCTTTTTTAAACCTTATCTAGATTTAGTACTTCAGCCTAATTGTAATGCTTTTTATCTCAATCCTTTGCTATTAAAAGAAGGTTCTCGTGTAGATCCACACATAGATCGTTCCTTGCGTTCTTACTGCAAAACCATTGAACCACCTCACTTTGTCAGTGTTCTCTATGTGCGTGTACCAGAAAACATGGAAGGGGGAGAATTGGTGCTAAAATCCCCTAAACGCCAAGTTGGACAAGTTAAACCTCAAACCAACTCCTTGGTTTACTTTCAAGGTGATTTAACCCATTCAGTTAACACAGTCAAAACCACCGGATATCGCTTAAGTTTGGTTTGTGAACAGTATAATTTAAGTGGGTATGAACTTGAAGAAATACCGGGATTTACCTTAGAATCAAGAGCTACTCAATCTGCACTAAAAAACGGAAATATGACTACTAAATATAGTAAATATATTGCATCTTGCCATTCCTAAAAACCATGCTGGTCAACAACCGCTATCAAATCATCCGTAGTCTTGGATGAGGTGGGTTTGGTGAAACATTTCTCGCTCAAGATCAATATACGATCACAGCGTCTTTGTGTGGTAAAACAGCTAAAACCAATTCAGAATAATCCTCAGATTTGCCAAATAGTATAAGAGTGATTCCAACGATAAGCAGGTATTTTAGAAGGACTGGGTGGCACATCTGAACAAGTTCCTGCTTTATATGCTTACTTCTCTATTAGTGGAGAATTTTACTGAGTTCAGGAGTGGATAGAAGGGGTTACTTTAACAGCAAAAATTCAAAAACAGGGATTATTTATTCAAAGGGCAATTGAGGAATTATTAATATTGAGGAATTATTAATTAATATATTGCCTATTTTAGAGTATGCTGGGAAGCAGCATATAGTTCATCGAGATATAAAACCAGATAACATTATTTTATATAATAGTAACGGTACACCAGTCTTAATTGATTTTGGTGCAGTGCGAGAATCAATGGCCACGGTGTTAAATTCCCAGGGAAATCCTACTAGCTCAATTGTCATTGGTACGCCTGGATTGATGCCCAGTGAAGAAGCAGCAGGAAGGCCAGTTTATTCTAGTGATTTATAATTACTAGTTAGGAAGAAGGGGCGATAATCAACTTATACAGTGATTATCCTTACCCTAGGAGAAAAAATCGCACCAAAGATAAATTTGCTGAAGAAGCTTTCACTTACTTGAGAGAACACCATGAAGATAAGGAATCTTATCGGATTGAGAAAAATAGTGATCGCTCCCGTTGGAGATATGCCTAAACAGTGTTTATGGAAACTAGCTGTGTAGCAATATTGATCGATCCGTCCCTTAATGGAATCGAATCATAAGGCCATCATGAAAGATGGAGGAAAAGCATTAGCACAGCTACTAGGTGCAAAGCTGATTTCTGCCAAATCGTAAATCACTAGGAAACATCCCATCACTACATCGTCCCAGTATCTGGTATACATTGGGAAGGGATCTCGCGTGTAACGTTTCATGAGAACAAAACTGTTAAACAACCGCTATCAAGTTATCCAATTACTAGGTGCAGGTGGCTTTGGGGAAACCTCTCTTGCAGAAGATACCCATTTACCTTCTCGTCGTCGCTTTGTTATCAAAGAACTCAAGCCGATTAACAATGATCCAGAAACTTCTCAAATAATTCAACAACGGTTTGAAAGAGAAGCGGCTATTTTGGAAAATTTGGGAGAAACTAGTGATCAAATTCCCAAACTTTATGCTTATTTCCCAGAAAATGGTAAATTTTACCTTGTCCAAGAATGGATTGAAGGTCAAACGCTCACCAATATTATCCAATCAAAAGGCAAATTAAACGAAACGATTGTTCGAGAAATTCTTTTAAGTTTGCTGTCAGTTTTAGATTATGTTCACAGCAAAGGTATCATTCATCGAGATATAAAACCAGATAATATAATCCTTCGCTCCCAAGATAATAAACCAGTTTTAATTGATTTCGGTGCTGTTAAAGAAACTATCCGTACAGTCATCAATCCTTCAGGAAATCCCGTACAATCCATAGTCATAGGTACACCAGGGTATATGCCCAGTGAGCAAGCCATCGGCCGTCCAGTGTATGCTACTGATATCTATAGTTTAGGCTTGACGGCAATTTATCTGCTCACAGGTAAACAACCCCAAGAGTTAGAAACTCATCCCCAAACGGGTCAAATACTTTGGCAACAATACGCTGCTGGTATATCACCAGAAATGGTACAGATACTTACTCAAGCTATTGAACCACGTCCGAGTGATCGCTACACCACAGCCAGTAAAATGCTCTATAATTTAAAATCTGGTCATAATACTGGTCATAATAATTATATTTCTTCCCATTCTCCCACTACCCGCGCCACAATTAGTCTTAGCCCCCCTCCTTCTACCAGCCAAACAAGCCAGCCAATCTATTCACCTGCAAGAACTCCTGTTATCAGAGAAGTTAATAATCCTGCAAACGGGCAAAAAACCGCTGTAATTGTTGTTAGTTTGCTGGTGAGTAGTTTGATTGTTGGATTAGGAATATCCAACCGTCAGCCACAACCGTCAGCCCCAGTCGCTACTAACTCCACAGTCACAACAGAAACCCAGACTCCCACTATTGTACTTACAAATTCCCCAGTTGCTAAGGAGGTTTCCCCAACACCAGTAATGATACCAACTCCTTCTACAGAACAGCAACTCATTTCTAATCCCTTACCAAAAACTAATTCTTCAGAGGTATTAACACCACCACCAGTCGATGAACCCGTAATTCAATATACTCCCACTGCCACAGTCAGATCAACACCTGAAGTAGAAATACAACAACAGCAATCTCAGCCAGTTGTAGTTCCCACAGCCGAGCTATTTTCAGATTCCCAGAAAAAACCAGGTAAGAAAAGAAAAGAATTACCTGAACAGTTAGCTACCAACATCAGGCAAAGTGTACCAGCATTTCCCACAGGGAGATCCAGAAGTAGTGTAGAAGCAGCACTGGGGAAACCAAAAAAAGATTTAAGGGGACTATGGTCGAATACCCGTGCTATCACTTATAAAGTAGTACCAAATCAAGTTGATTTAGGCTACTTGTTTGACCGTGACACTGGTAGAATCAGGCAAACCGAAGTGGCTTTTGCTTCATCAGTAGATAATCAAGTTATGCAAACAACCTTAAATGGTTTATTAGCTGGACAAGCCACAGCAGAAATTAAACAAGGACTCCAACAAATTCAACAGCGTCAGATAGATAATTTTAAATTTACGAAAGGTTCTGTGAAAGGTCAAATAGTGCGGCAAAATTGTGATTTCATCTACATCAGTATTTGGGATGCAGATTTACATGATTTTGTGAATCCGTCAGACGCTAAACAATGTTAAACAAGTCAAAAATAAACATCAAAAAAGGAGTCTAAAAAAGACTCCTTAATTAACTAACTAATCATTCCTAATTCCTAATTACTGAATAATTCTAAGAATTAGCAATTACGAATTACTTAATGACTACAGTACCACCAGCTTCAGCGATGCGTTTCTTGATGTCTTCAGCAGCGTCTTTAGCAATACCTTCTTTAACTGGCTTAGGAGCAGCTTCTACTAAGTCTTTAGCTTCTTTAAGACCTAAACCTGTGATTTCACGGACAATCTTCAGAACTGCAATTTTCTTATCAGCAGGTACAGCTTCAAGAATTGCATCAAATTCGGTCTTTTCTTCTACAACTTCAGCAGCAGGAGCACCAGGAGGCGCCATCATCATCATGCCACCAGCAGGTGCAGCAGCACTTACACCAAAAGCTTCTTCAATTTGCTTAACTAATTCAGAAGCTTCCAACAAGGTCAAAGATTTCAATTGTTCTAAAATTTGATCGGTTGCAGCAGACATGGATATACTCCTAAAAAATTTTGATTTTTTTTCTGTCAGTTTTCATTAGTCATTAGTTATTAGTTTTGACTAACAGCGTTGAACTAATGAAAAAGTTTCATTCAGCAGCAGTTTCAGTCCTACCGCCATTTTCTTTATCAGCAACAGCCTGAACAGCGCGAGCTAAGGAACTGGGAACCTCATTGATACCCACAGCAACTTTGGTAGCCAAAGCGTTGATAGATCCAGCAATTTGCGCCATAAGTTGTTCCTTAGATGGCAAGTCTCCTAAAGCCTTGACATCTGCTTCTTTCAGCAGACGACCGTCCATAACACCGCCACGAAGTTCTGTCTTCTTGGAGGTTTTTTGGAATTCTTGGTAAGCCTTAATTGCTGAAGAGAAATCTTCTTTAACTAGCAAAAAGGCAGACGAACCTTTTAGTAGTTCTGACAAAGGTTGCCATTTTTCATCTTCCTGAATAGCGATGCCCATAAAGGTGTTTTTAGCCACCTTACAAACAGTGCCACTAGGACGTAAACGCCGCCTTAAGTCGCTGATTTCTGCAACTGTTAGACCTTGGTAATCAATTACTAGTGCTAAAGTTGACTCGCCCAAAGTTCCTTTGAGGTCAGCTACTATCTCTTTCTTGTTTTCTAACGTTCGACCCATTATGTTTTCACCTCCAAGGGGAAAATCTTATTCAGTTATCAGTTATCACTTTTAACTGTTCACTGTTTACAGTTGACTGACCTGCAGAAATGAATAAACCCCAGCTATCTTAGCCGGGGTTTTACAGAGGTACTTTTAATGCTGTCGTTCTCACATTGTTGTTGAGCAAACTTCAGTCAGTTAAAATTAACCTCGGCAGGATCTTAAGCTGTTAGCACCTGCTGTCTCCGGCTTTGCTTATTCAATTTTGGATTTTGAATCTTGGATTTGAGACTAAAAGTCGATAATTAGGAGAAAATTCACTTCTCTATTTACCAACTCTCAATCTAAAATCTAAAATTATGCAGCTTCAGTCAATTGTAAATCTCTTAGGGCGCTGATGTCGATTTTAATCGAAGGACCCATGGTGGCAGAGACGTAGAATGTACGCCAGTAACGGCCTTTTGCTCCTGAAGGACGGTTACGATCAATTGTCTCTTGTAATGCTTTGAGGTTGATTAACAAATCTTCTGGCGCGAAGGATGCCTTACCAAACATAACATGGATAATACCAGTCCGATCAGCACGGAATTCCAATTTACCCGCTTTGAATTCTGCGATAGCACCAGCAACATCAGTTGTCACTGTACCACCTTTGGGTGATGGCATCAAACCACGAGGACCAAGCAATTTACCAAGTTTTGCCACCATTGGCATAACATCAGGTGTGGCAATTAGCTTGTCAAAATCCATCATCCCTTTTTGAATTTGATCAATCAGTTCTTCTGAACCAGCTATGTCAGCACCTGCATTAGTGGCTTCTGTTACCTTTTCACCTCTAGCGATAACTGCCACACGCACTATTTGTCCTGTACCCTTAGGCAGTGCTACTGTTGTTCGCAACTGTTGATCTGTATACTTGGGGTCAATTCCTAGCCGGATATGAGCTTCTGCGGCTTCAGTGAATTTAGCCGTTGCTGTCTCTTTTAACAGAGCCAAAGCTTCTAAGGGTGTATAATCCCGATCTTCTACCTTGTCTTGCAACGCCTGTAAACGGCGTGATATTTTCTTTCCCATTTTTTGCTCCTGGGGTGATATCGAAGTTTCTCACCTCTCCCCCGATACAATTTTTTTATGAGTCAGTTGTCAGTTGTTATGTACTGTCACCTGTCACCTGTCACGTATTAATCTGTGATAGTAACACCCATGTTCTTAGCTGTTCCTGCCACAATATTCATTGCTGCGTCAATGTCGTTAGCATTGAGGTCAGGAAGTTTGGTTTGGGCAATTTCCTTTAATTGAGCTTTACTAATACTCCCAACTTTCTTTTTGTTGGGTTCATTAGAGCCTCGTTCAATTTTCGCTGCCTTGCGAATCAAAACTGATGCTGGGGGTGTTTTGAGTACAAATGTAAAAGTCCGGTCTTCGAAAACCGAAATTTCTACGGGTATCACCATTCCAGCTTGGTCTGCTGTTTTGGCGTTGTACTCTTTGCAGAACATCATTATGTTAACGCCGTGTTGACCCAATGCTGGGCCTACTGGCGGTGCTGGGTTGGCTTTTCCAGCATTCAGGGCCAGTTTAATGACCGCTACTACTTTCTTCGCCATTTGGATTTAGCTCTGTTTTTCTACCTGATTAAATTCCAATTCTACTGGTGTATCTCGTCCAAAAATAGAGAGCAGAGCTTTTAGCTTACTCCGTTCTGGCGAAACTTCAATCACCTCGCCTTCAAAGTCCTTAAATGGACCAGAAAGTACCATTATCTTATCACCTGTAGCCATATCAATTTTGACTACTGGCTCTTGTTCACTGGTTTGTTTGAATATACGTTCTACTTCTGAGTTGCTCAGGGGTACTGGTTTAACGTGACCCCGACCCTTGCCGGTACCACGTTTTTGTTCTGCTCCCACAAAGTTAATTACATGAGTAGTGTTGCGTACCACCTGCCAGGTGTCATCATTCAACATCATCCGCACCAGCACATAACCAGGAAAGACTTTCTCTTCCGAGGGCTGGCGTTTACCATCCTTACGGATTTTTACCGTTGGTGTGTGGGGGATTTCCACTTGAATGATTTTGTCAGCAACATCAAAGGTTTGGATGCGCTGCTCTAAGTTTGTCTTCACGCGCTTTTCACAACCAGAGGCTACTTGCACCGCATACCAGCGGGCTTCTTTTATCGCTGCTTCGAGTGCTTCCTCTGACTGTAAAGCATCCCGTGGTTCGTCTGTTGCAGAAGTCATCAGAATACCTGTTTTGCTGCCCAAGCAAACAATCCATCGACCAAATATATCAAAGATGCGGAGAGTGTCACCATTAATAACACAGCTGCTGATTCACTCACCAACTGCTTCCGACTGGGCCAAACCACTTTTTCAAGTTCTTCTTTTGTTCCTTGGAAGAAATTGTTTAAGCTAAACCCATTTCCGGTTTCTGGCATTTCTGCTTCGTTTTTCTTGGCCACGGTCGTCATACTCCCCGTTTCTTACATAGCTACAGTTCATAATGCCATACCAAAATATGGACATTATATTTGTACTGATGATTCATGAATCATCCCTTCTGAGTAAGGCTTTCGCAAAGCTAAACCTTCTCACAGGCGAACTGCTCGCCTATACTATCCCTAATCCTATTTTGGGGGACACTGGGACTAAATTTACCCTTATCCTTTATGACTGTTTATTATCAACCATGTTTTCTTGCTCTTATACGTAAGTTTAAGTTTTTTTATAGCGATTAACGCTTCTTTCTTGTAGTAGCAGGACTTTCACCCTTTGGTTTGATAGTCAGTCTTATGTTGGATGTTGAGGATAAAAGTATTGAATAATTTGAACACCTTGTTATTTTGCACCAAGGTTTACAGCGTTAACCTATCTTATGGAAACAAGAAAGCTGCAAGTAAAAAATAATTACGCCCGAAATAATCAACGCTGGATGCTATTTTAGCAGATGCTATTTTAGCAGCAGATGCGTTTTTGTTTCGGGCTATATTTTTTGCTTTTGAGCGCGCCCTGGAGGACTTGAACCCCCGACATCAGGTTTTGGAGACCTGCGTTCTACCAACTGAACTAAGAGCGCACAAGCTGTCTTTGTTTCAGTGATTGCGCTGAACTTTTTTAGTCTAACACAACTTCTTTGTGATTGAAATTTAATTTTTCAGAAAAACCAAATTAGCGGCAGATGCCGCTTATAGATTGAAATTCCTCTCCTGCTAGGACAGAGTGAATCACAGGGCGCGGTCAAACCGTTGCTTAATCCGGGTGGCCTTACCGACGCGATCGCGCAAATAATATAGTTTAGCGCGTCTTACTCTACCACGACGCAAGACTTTGATGTTATCAATACGAGGAGAGTGCAACAAAAATACACGCTCAACCCCAACACCTTGAAAAACGCGACGGACGGTGATTGTTTCATTGATTCCACCATTGCGTTTAGCGATTACCACTCCTTCATAGGGTTGGACGCGGAATTTTTCGCCTTCCTTAATTTTGACTCCTACCCGTACTGTATCACCTACATAAATGTCAGGTAGGTCGGATTTGATGTGTTCCGCTTCTATGGAACTGATAATCTCTTGAGCGTTCATAATCTTTTAATTTCCTGAAAAAAACCCACGATCACCAATCATAAATCTATAACTGCCTGAGAGTCCAGATATTTAAGATTGTTGATTTTTTTCTGGTGTGTGTAACCAGTTAAAGATTCTTGCTTCCTTCCACTATAGTTTTGCTACTACGGTACAGATAGAAGTATGCATGAATAATACTGTGTATTAGCCTAGAATCTAGGGTTTAAGCCATTACTCTGAGATGCTTGACTACGCTGCGCTACGTACCCTGCGGAAAGCAAGCTACAGCATGACTTTTCAAACATCCTCTTATCAGTTTTTAAATTTGTTGAATTTATTTATGCTGGATGTGATTTTAATTGCCATATTTTTTGTAAAAAATGTAAGCATTCAGCTATCAGCAGTCAGTTCTTTCAGGCTAACGCCAAAAATATCTATTTGATAATTAACCAATTTCTCAAACATTCTGACTCCTGAATTCTTACGGAAAAATACTACATTGAATTAAATAAGCCTGATTATTTTTATTTAATAGACCTCCTGCAGAATTAACTTTATGTTATAAAAGGGGGTTATCTTTGTTTTAGCTAAAAGTTAGAGTTACACGGTTATGTTTGAATTAGCCAGCGCAAAGAACACCAAAAATACATAAAATCTAATACTCTCTATCATACCACGGAAACAATTTTGCAAGAGGTCTAATCTAGACCAGAGAATTAAATCCAATAACAATATACTTCTCTAGGAACAGAAAAAATATAATAAAGCTGTATATGATAGAGCAGAAATAGAAATTTCCATCACATACAACTTATGAATAAGGGACATGATACCTAGTCAGTCCTATAAGTTGGAAGTAGTCAAGGCTAATGGAAAAATCGTGGATAAAATACTCGTTTTTTTAATTAGTCTGTCACTTCAATAACATATTACTTGCTTACTTCTCTTCATTTACATTTCTTGCCTTTTAAATTGGTAGGAGTAGTTGTAAAAATTTAACACGTGTTTTCAAGATGATGCGAATAATACATATATTGAACCATGTTCAAGAAATTGGAAATGGAATTGTCAACGTAGCCATAGATTTAGCCTGTTTACAGGCCAAGACTGGTGATGATGTAGCAGTAATATCTGGTGGGGGAGAATATGAAATTTTATTGGATAAATTTGGTGTTAAACACCACAAGATAAACCAAAATCGTCAGCCAATAAATATTGTACAAGCAGCATTATCTTTTCGGGAAGTTATACAAAAATTTCAGCCTGATATTGTTCATGCCCACATGATGACTGGAATAGTTTTAGCTAGTATTTTGAGATTCAGAAATAAGTATGCTTTAGTTTCCACAGTACACAATGAATTTCAGCGTGCTAGTTTATTGATGGGTTTGGCAGATAGGGTAATTGCTGTTAGTAAGGCCGTGCAAATTTCGATGATGCAACGTGGTATACCAGAGAATAAATTACGGGTAGTACGGAATGGTACTTTGGGAAGTCCCCGCACAAGGCAAATCTCAGATTATCAACCTTTAAAATTACAACAACCTGCGATCACCACTGTAGCAGGTATGTATAAGCGTAAAGGTATAAATGAGTTAATTACTGCTTTTGAAAAAATTGCCTTAGACTTTCCCACAGCACATCTTTATTTAGTGGGAGATGGACCAGATAGAGAGATATTTAAAGAACAAGCAAAATCAACTGGCGTAGGCGATCAGATTCATTTTGAAGGTTTTCAAACAGAGCCACAACGTTATTTATTAGCTTGTGATATTTTCGTTCTGGCTTCTCATCGAGATCCATGTCCCTTAGTGATTTCAGAAGCAAGGGAGGCTGGTATTGCTATTATTGCTACAGAAATAGACGGTATCCCAGAAGCTTTGGACAATGGAAAAGCTGGGGTTTTAGTACCAGCTAAAGATAGTCAAGCTTTAGCTGAAGCATTAGTAAATTTATTAAGTAATCCAGACAAATTGCAAGGTTGGAAACATCGCGCACAGGAAAATTTAGAACTGCTTAATGTTGTCCGTGTGTATCACGAAACTTTAGCAGTATATCAAGAATTAGTGAATTAAATTGGTAGGAATTCAGGAATCAGAATATTTGAGGAATTGATTAATTATCAATAGGTATTTCTGGCTTTAGCCTGAAAAAGCTGACTGCTGATAGATGAATTCTTAATTAAATTGAGATCCCCGGCTTCTTAAAGAAATCAGGGATCTTATTTCTAAATTCCTAAATTATGCCTTGTTGAAATTTCTCTTCCAGATACGGTATTTGATAAATACAGATTTTGCCCAACGTCCACTAATGAAATCATGGAGCAGAGTATAAAAACAGGGGATAATAAACAGAGTAAGCATTGTTGCTAAAGACAACCCAGAAAATACAACTACACCCAAAGGTTGGAGAAACTCTGAACCTTCACCAATTCCTAAAGCCAGGGGAAACATACCCAAAACTGTGGTAATTGTTGTCATTAAAATAGGGCGTAAACGTTGAGGTGCTGCTTTTAAAATGGCGGTGCGACGGTCAACTCTTTCTCGTTCTCGAATTTGATTTGCTAACTCCACCATAATAATGGCGTTATTAACCACAATACCTACTAACAAAACTGCACCGACAACGATAGTAGCACCAATAGCAGTTCCCGTGATATAAAGCCCAAAAATACCTCCTGCTAATGCCAGAGGAATGGTCAACAGAATTACTAAAGGATCAATGAGGGAATTATATTGTACAGCCATCACCACAAAGACTAAAAAGATTGCTAAACCTCCCAACAGTTGTAGTGATTTTTGTAGTTCTTGATTAGATTCCGCTGTTGCACTGGGTAAAAGACTTACACCTTGAGGGAAATTTGCATTTTTGAGAACTTGATCAACTTGATCTAATGCTTGACTAAGACTTGCTCCTTCTGCCAAATTACCAGCTATTAAAAAGACTTGACGCTGATTAATCCGTTGAATTTCTCCTGGTGCTTTACCTTCGGCAATTGTCGCTACATCACTCAACCGAACTTGTTTATTACCTTCTACAAATAAAGGTAATCTCTCTAACTGGGAAGTTGTTTGTACTGAAGCTTCATCTAACTTAACTCGCACATCTACCAAACGGTTATTGCGTTGCAGTTGGGTGGGTACGCTACCTATAATGGCAGTCTGAATTGTTTTGCCAATATCTTGAGTATTTAAACCGACATTAGCCACTCGTTCCCAGTCAGGTAAAATATGGATTTCTGGTTGAGTTACATCTGCATCAGGACGGAATCTAACTGAGGTAACTTTTTCTTCTAAAGTTTTTAATAAAGCACGACCTGCTTTTTCTAAAGTGTCTGAGTTATTTCCCTGGAGAATTATGTCAACGTCAGCACCGCGAGTAGGGGAGTTGTTAAGAATTAAACCCCGCACTTGACCAGGGGCTAAACGGAGGCGAATATCTACTAGGTTTAGCTTAGTAAATTCTTTGGTGACACGCTCAACATAACTCTCTATATCTGTTTTTGGTTTGAGGGTAATGGTGCTGGAACTTCGCAGGGGATTAGCGGTACTATTGCTACCAAAGAGAAAACCACCTACTGTAGAGAACGCATATTCTGTTTCTGGTTGCTGATGGAGAATGTGATCTACAGCCCTCATGACTTTTTGATTAGTTTCTAGAGGTGTACCGGGGGGAAATTGAGCTATTAAGCTAACTTGTCCGGTGTTGATGGGGGGGAAAATTTCTTGGGGAAGTTGAGGAGCCATCCACCAACTACCAACACCTAATATAATAGTAGTGATCGCAATAGTTAATAACCGCCAGCGTAATATCCTAGCTAAAAAACCACCATATAATCTTGTAGTGGCTTCAAAACGGTGATTAAACTCGCGGAAAAACCAAAAATTACCTAGAGAACTAGAAACTGGTAAAGCTAACAGTCGAGATGTCAGCATGGGGACAACAGTAACAGCAATGAGAATTGAAGCTGCTACCGCAAAACTGATGGTGAGAATTAACTCATTAAAGAGTAATGAGATAAAATCACCAATCAGCAAAAATGGTAATACTGCTACCAAGTTTGTACTTGTAGAAGCTACTAAAGCTGATTCTACTTCTCTACTGCTTTGTTCTGCCTGTTGAATAATTAAGGCAGTTGGTAATTTTGATGTTTGATTTTGTAATCTTGACTGATTAATTCCCTCGGCAATATTTTCTAACATGACGATGGAATTATCAACGACAATTCCCACACCCAAGGCTAAACCACCCAAACTAAAAATATTCAGGGATAAACCGAATATTCCCATGAAAATAAGATCTGTTAAAAATGCTAGCGGAATAGCCAGAACAATAATTAAAGTTTGCCTTAGAGAACCTAGAAACAGAAAAACAGCTATAGCTGCTAAACCTGAACCAATCAATCCAGAATAACTAACATTAGCCAGAGAACTGCGGATAAATATTGATTCATCTAAAGTGGATGTGAGAGTTGCTTCAGCAGGAATTACACCAGCTCCTTTAAGTTTTTCTAAACGTTTTTTTACACCATCAACAACATTTACAGTATTAGCATCTGGCTGTTTTTGAATACTGACTTTAACTGCTTCTTGACCATCGAGTAAGACATGAACACGTTGTTGTTCTGAACCATCAATAACTTGGGCAAAGTCACGCAAATAAACACGATTTTCAAGATTAGAATTAGGCGCAGATACTTTAAAGGAAATATTGTTAATTTCCTCAGCATTCTGGAAGCTTCCCATGGTGCGGATTAAAGGTTCAGAATTTGGACCTAGAATCCTTCCTCCAGAAATATCTTGGTTACGGTTTTGCAGTTGATTTAATACATCTGTCAAACCAATACCAATAGATTGGAGACGATCTAAATCAACATTTACCCTAACTTCTTCCTTAACTCCTCCTGATACATCTACTACTGCTACTCCTGGTAATACACCCAATTCACGAGCTAATTCTTCTTCTGCAAAAACCCGCAAGTCAACAGCTTTGAGAGTAGGTGAAGTAAGTGCGAATTCATAAACAGGTGATTGGGAAGGATCTACTTTAAATAAACGTGGTTCTGTAATAGTGTCTGGTAATCTGTTTCTGGATCGATTAAAGGTTGCTGTAGTATCATTTAAGGCTTGGTCAATATTTCCTCCTGGTTGAAAATACAAATCTAAACTGACTTGTCCTTCACGAGTGCGGGAAAAAACTTGAATTACACCTTCTGTTGCAGAAAAAGCTTCTTCTAGAGGTTTGGTAACTTCATCAATTGCTACTTCTGGAGAAATTCCTGGTGCTTCTATCCTCACACTAATTCGGGGATAAGTAATAGATGGAAGTAAATCCACGGGTAAACGAATGATGAAAAATACGCCCATAACAATTACAGCTAAGGTCAGTATGAGAGTACCGATATGCTGATGGATAGAAATGGCGCTGATACTAAAGCCGTTGTTGTTTGTTATTTGCATATTTACCAATTCAAAATTCAAACTGTATATTATAAATTAGCTCTTGCTTAACACCACCTAAAAATTCTTTTTTTGTGTTGTGTGTGGTTCTTTCAAATCTTTTTCCGACAAAATTGATAACTTGACAACTTCATTGTCTTTTAAAGGTTTACTACTACGCACAACATAACTTTCTCCTGGTTGTAAGCCAGAGAGAATTTCTACACTACCGTCAGCTTTGTTCCCTAAAGTTACAGATTTTTCTTTTACTTTGGCTTTACCGTCGGTTTCTTGAACGATAAATATCGTACCTGTGGTATTTTCTGATTTTGTTTGTTGACCTGTTACATTAACTGCTGTTTGTGACACCACGACTCGCTGTGGTTTTTGGGTCGTAAAATTGACTCGTGCTAGTAGTCCGCTACCAATTTTTCCGCCACTATTGGGAATGACTACTTCTATAGGTATTAACCTGGCTGTGCTATCAGCAGTTGGAGAAATACGTGCTACTCTACCAATGATGGTTTGATCTGGGAAGGCATCTAAACGCACTTGTACAGATTGCCCGACCTGTATTTTTGCTAGTTCTAATTCGGAAACTTGGACTACTACTTTAATCCGACTCAAGTCAGCAATTTTTAAGACTTCGCTTCCTGGTTGTAGAAGATTACCAGGTTCTGTGACTTTTTCTGTGACTACGCCGGTGATGGGGGAGATTAAGCGGGAATAGGAACGACGTTCTTTAGCGGCTTTAACTACTGCTTGCTGGGCGAATACTCTACCTTGAGCAGCAGCTACAGCTTGTTTTTCTGTACGGACTTGTTCAATGGTGGCTTTTAGGGCTTTTTGGACTGTTTGGGCTTTGGTTTTGGCTTGTTGGGCGGCTTGTTCGGAAATTGCTCCCGCTTTGAATAATTGTTGTTGTCTTTGGGAGTCTGCTTGGGCTTGGATGACTTCTAATCTGGCTTTTTCGACTTCTGCTTGAGCATTACTTACTTGTGTCATCGCCCTAGCGACTTCTGATTGACTGGTTGCTAGTTCTGCTTCTGCTTGCTGTGATGCCGTCATCAGTAGAACGTCGTCTAACTGGCTAATAATTTGTCCACGGTTGACTGTATCTCCAACATCTAAATTGAGGGCGATGAGTCTTCCTTCTACTTGTGATCGCACAGAAACTCTCCTAAATGGGGTGGTGTTACCGATATAACCCGCTGGACGAAGTAATAAGTTAGTCCGCGCGATCGCTACATCTACAGATGCTTCACTATTACCTCTTTCTCTACCACCAGGTCGCCTCGATTGGGCTTCGGCTGATTCTTTTGGTAATGAATCACAACTTGCTGTTAGTAATGCCAGTAACAGCATACAGAACATTAATAAACTATGCTTATTTATAACTGGTTTGGTAACTATAGGAGTTGATATCTTCACCTGTTTTTGTGACTTTTTGGTGTCCAAAACCATGAACTTTTCTCCAATTAGGCAGTATTTGCACTCAAACAGCTTTTTCTTCGCAATTGATTGGGAATAGCTATGAATTAAGAAAAAAATAACGTTCAAAATTCGTCGTTTCTTCAACTATTTATGTATTCCTCATCACTTTTTTGGCTTGTTCAAACTGACAGAATTATCACCATATCCTGTGGATATAAATGTATATAATTGCTGATAGTCTCAAAGACTATAAAGTTAGTATAAAGATTATGCCAGTAATAGGTAATAGGTAATTGGTCATAATTTAGCTGCTGAGAATTAGGTTTTTACGGGAAATTTGTCAGTTAAAGGGTTATTTAGACTGGCATTTTTGAAGAATTTGTGTATATATTAAGAATATTAAATAAATATTGCTTTTGTGATCACCATAGAGTAAACACGGAAGTCACTAAAGCAAAAATTCACGTTAAGTGAGGAAGGTAATAAGTGACATCACTGCTGAAAATTGTCCAAACTGCCGATGAAAAAATGATTGCAGAGTTTTTTCAAGCATCTGTAGGAAAATGGCGTTCTGAACGGCGCTATTACACCCTACCGCAAGGGAAAATTAAGGAAATCGTAAGTATTATTACCATCAAATTTTTGGCACAGGGAGATGATGAATTACAACAACTAGCTCAATTACACGAGTTGTCAGATTTAGGAAGTTTGATTTGTGGTGCAAAAGTCAGTTGGGAAAGTAACTATTTACACAACGAGAGAAAAGAAGCCATCGGTATGACAATTTTTGGTGTTTTGGGAAATATTTTGTATCGCGATCGCGGTTTTGCTACTACCAAACCTGTAAAAGCTCAATATAATTTCCCCCATCCCAAAACCCTGTGCTTGCGAACGGAATACAACAATTCAGTATTTGAGGAAGAAATTAAGCTCATTGGTGATAAATACCGCACCAGACAAAGTATTATTTCCCGTGCTGGCGAACAGTTAATTATTGGTCAATATTTGGAAAAGCGCATTCAAGCTGAAACTAGTCCGTTAATGTCATAACCTTGCCTCCAGCCTGTGTACATCCGTCAGCTATAAGCTTGAAATACTAGCCAGCACTAATATTTCCAGGGCTGGCAAAATTTTCTATAAAAATTTCGTAAAATCTTCTCCCAAAAACCTGGTTTGTATGTCATCATTAGGGAGAGAATTAATTCGGCGATTAGTGATTTTGTTGTTAGTATTGACAGGCTTTTTACTTGTGGTATTTACAGACTGCTCTCCGAAATCTAAATCTCTACAAACTCGTGATTTTGGAGACATTATATGTCAGTTTATGTAGGCAATCTTTCTTACGAAGTTACACAGGACGCTTTGACACAGGTTTTTGCAGAATACGGTTCTGTGAAGCGTGTTCAAATTCCCACTGACCGGGAAACAGGCCGTGTACGTGGCTTCGCTTTTGTAGAAATGAGTTCTGATGCAGAAGAAACCGCAGCCATTGAAGCCCTTGATGGTGCTGAGTGGATGGGTCGTGATTTGAAAGTTAACAAAGCCAAGCCTAAAGAAGACCGTGGTGGCGGTGGTGGTTATGGCGGCGGCGGTGGTCGCGGCGGTTACGGTGGTGGTGGTGGCGGCGGTAGTCGCAATCGTTACTAAGTTTCCCCTGAATAGCTAATTTCCATTGAATAGCTAATTTCCATTAATATAGAAGCAACCCATTCCGACTCCGGGGTGGGTTCCTTTTTAGTGTTTTGGTTTTTCATTTTATAGCTGTAGTTCAAATCCTGGTAGAACGTCTTCTCTAGAAAATAGTGTAGGAAGGGGAGCAACGCGATTTTGTGAGGTGGGGCAACAGGCATAGATAAAAATCATTTACCCTACAATTAAAATATTGTATACATACAAGTTGTTCATTTGAGAATGAAAGGAAACAGTAAATTTTATTTAAAAGAAAATGCGGAAATTATGTTATATCTTCGTTGTCAATGGATAGCTGGAAGTTGGCATTATTTCTATAATTCCATTTTTACCTCTTTTATCCATCTTCAAACTGTCTAATATTTTAGACCTACAACTCCCATTTAGTAAGATTTTTTGTGCTAATTAATACTGACTTATTTGATCACTGACGTAAGCAGCTTATTCCCACCAGCCACAAATTATTGAATGTAGGTCTTCTTAGGATATCTTGATAAGATACTTTGTATTGCAATTTTATTTATTGGATGCGATTTATTTTACTTTGATCCCAGAAAAATATTTTAGTTATGTCTGTGGTTGGCGTAGCTAAAAGCACACTTTTTGCCCCACCTCACAAAATCGCGTTGCTCCCTGTAGGAAGTTGGACAATTTCTACAGGTTTTCCAGGTCGGTAAATTTCTGCCTGTTTGTCTTGGGGATTAATCAACCAACCTAAAGGCAAACCATTATCTATATATTCCTGCATCTTTTCTTGCAGGGTTTTAAGTCTGTCGGTTTTTGATCTCAGTTTAATAGAGACGGCCGAAAATTTACAAAGGAGTCTGTGTCTGGCTTTGCATAGTGTTAAGATTAGGAAAGAGCCAAGAAAGAATCAGGGTTGGGAATAGTAACTCATAGGAACTATCCATAACATTGATGAAATTGGCAAAACTAATGAACCAATTCCTAATATGACTAAACTACAAATAGTAAGAATTACTTGTTCATAAATTCGGGAATTTAGGGGAAATATTTGTTGAGCTACCCGGAATCTTTTTACCAGTCTAATAACGTGTTCGACAAAAATACCCTTGCTGGAAAACTCTTTGTTTCGTGCCTTTTGTTCTGAGTCGG